>DASYQW010000199.1 GCA_036005065.1 Candidatus Methylomirabilota bacterium
ACGTCCAGACGGTTCCCACCGAGCCCGGGGCGCATACGATGGCCCTGGATCAGACGCGCCACCGCGTCTATGCCTTGCTCCCGACGAGCCATCGCGCCGCGGTGTACGTCGACGGCGAGAGGCGCTGAGCCGATGGCCACCAGCGGGCCTCCCGGGTGGGCCAGGGCGCTGTCACGGGACGGCTGGCTCCTCTTCGTGACCTTCGGCCTGCGCACCTTCGCCTACGGCTTCCTGTCGGTGATCCTCGGCCCCTCCCTGGCGGCGCGGGGGTTCAGTCCCGCCGCGATCGGCGGGATCTTCACGGCGTCGCTCGTGGGAGGCGCCGTCATGACCATCGTCCTGACGGCGGTGGCCGATCGGGTCGGCCGCCGGCGCGTGCAGCTGGCGGGGGCCCTCCTGATGGCGGGGGCCGGGGTCGTCTTCGCCGAAACCGACCAGTGGCTCCTGCTCGTGGCCGCCGCGGTGCTCGGGACGATCAGCCCGTCGGGCAAGGACGTCGGGCCGTTCCTCGCGGTCGAACAGGCGATGCTGCCGAACACCACGACGGATGAGCACCGGACGAGCGTCTTCGCCTGGTACAACCTCGTGGGCTCACTCGCGGGCGCGGTCGGCGCCCTCGCCGTCGGCGTGCCCCCTCTGGCCGGCCTGACGCCGCTCCAGAGCTATCGGGCGCTGCTGTGGGCCTACGCGGGAGCCGCCCTGATCCTGCTCGGCCTGTTCGGGAGCCTGAGCTCGCGCGTCGAGGCCGGGCGGGACACCGGCCGGGACCGGCTGCGGGGCGTCGGCGTGCGGCGCTCGCGCGGCGTCGTGGCACGGCTGGCGGCGCTCTTCGCGCTGGACGCCTTCGCCGGAGGGTTCGTGCTACAGGGATTGGTCGCCTACTGGTTCTCGCTGCGGTACGGGGTCGATACCGGCACGTTGGCGGGCATCTTCTTCGGCACCAACGTCCTCGCGGCCCTGTCCTTCCTCGCGGCGGCGCCTCTCGCGAAGCGGATCGGTCTGCTCAACACGATGGTCTTCACGCACCTGCCCTCCAACGTCCTGCTCGTTTTGGTGCCGCTCATGCCGACCCTGCCGCTGGCGGTCGCGATGTTGTTGGCGCGTCACCTGCTGTCTCAGCTGGACGTCCCGACGCGCCAGTCCTACACGATGGCCGTCGTCGATCCGGATGAGCGCGCCGCCGCCGCGGGCGTGCTGGCCGTGGCGCGCAACATGGCCGCCGCCCTTGCCCCGGGGATTGCCGGTTCGATGCTCGCAGTTCCTGCGTTGGGCCTCCCCTTCCTCGCGGCGGGGGGCCTCAAGATCGTCTACGACATCGTGATCCTCGTGCTCTTTCGCAGAGTGCGACCGCCGGAGGAAACTCAGCCGCCCGCGCCCGCGCTCGCGATGAACCCGTAACGAGGAGGTCGGCGATGAAATGGGTAACCCGTGCGCGACCGAAGGTGGATCGCGTGGCCTGTCCGTGGCTGATTCGGCGCTTCGTGGATCCCCAGGCGGAGTTCCTCTACGTGCCCGCCGACCAGGTGGCCGACGTGGCGAAGCGAGAGGGGGCGATCCCGTTCGATGTGCCAAACGTGGAGCTCGGACACCAGGGTGCTGAATGCACCTTCGACGCCATCATCCGCAAGTACAAGCTGACGGACCCGGCGCTCCAGGAGCTCGCGCTCATCGTCCGGGGCGCCGACACGGCGGCCAAGGATCTGACGCCAGAGTCGAGAGGCCTGGATGCGATCGCCGAGGGCTTCCGGCTCGCCTGTGGCCCTGCTCCTCGCCCTCCTCGCGGGCGCCGCCCTGGCGCTGTTCCGCACCGAGCGGGGTGAGCGGGAGGAGGACGAAGGCCGCGCTCAGCCCGCAGTAACCCGCGTCCTCGCGATGCCGCAGATCCCTCCCTCGGCCGAGTCAATCGCGAGGGAACGCCGATTGGTCGGGGCATCCGGCCCTCAAGAAAGGAGTCAGTCATGAACCTGCGCCCCTGGAAGTCTTGGATCGCGTTCGGCGGCCTCGTCGCTCTCGCCGCGCTCGCCGTGATCGGACACACCCACCGCGCGGCAGCGGCCCCGGACTGGAAGGCGGTGGAGCAGGCCATCGGGAAGTCTGGGCAACTGCTGCCGGGCGGGGTCTATCGGATCGGCTTCCCTCGGACCGACCTGACCGTGACCGTGCAAGGGATCCGCGTCGAGCCGGCCTTCGCGCTCGGCTCGTATGCCGCCTTCAAGCCGATGGGGGATCAGGCGATGGTCATGGGGGACCTCGTGCTCCGCGACGAGGAGGTGGCCCCCGTCATGACCCGCCTGCTCCAGGGGGGCCTCACCGTGACCGCGGTGCACAACCACCTCAACGAGATGTCCCCCCACGTCATGTACATGCACTACGGCGGGCACGGTGACGCGGTGCGCCTATCCGCCGCCATCCACGATGCCCTCTCGGCCAGCGCGACGCCGCTGGCGAGCGCGCCGGCCGCGAGCTCGGCGGCAGGTGGCCCGAGCTTCGACCCCAAGCAGATCGAGGCGATCATGGGCCGCTCCGGTACCCTGCTGAACCCGCGCGTGTTCCAGGTGGGGGTCCCGCGCGCGGAGACGATCACCGAGGGTGGCGAGGAGCTGCCGCCGGCCATGGGGATCGGGATGCCCTTCAACTTCCAGGACCTCGGCGACGGAAAGGCCGCCATCACCGGGGACTTCGTCCTGATCGCCCGCGAGGTGAACCCGGTGGCGCGGGCGCTCCGTTCGAACGGCATCGAGGTGACGGCGCTGCACAACCACGCCCTCGGCGATGAGCCGCGCCTGTTCTACATGCACTTCTGGGCGCACGACGACGCGCTGAAGCTGGCCCGGGGTCTTCGGGCGGCGCTGGATCTCACGAACAGCCGAAAGTAGCGGAGACCAGTCGGGCCAGCTCGTTCGGAATCCACTTGTTCCGTGCGACGCCTTGGGCGGCGTGGGGGCGCGGAAGGACGATGGCCAACGCGTCAGCCGTCAGTAGAGTCCTGCCCCGTCGCTGCCGGCGATGCCGGGTGCCCACTTTGGCTGGCGACCGTCTCGGCATTTCGCTCTGATAGTCGTGCGCGGTGGATGGCTACGATCGACCGCGGCCAACGGGTCGTCGCCATCGGCTCGATGAGCGATCGACGTGAGCGGATAGGGCGCGTCGGCGGGGTTGCGCACTCCCCCGTCGACGCGCTCTCCGCCACGGCGAGGCGGCGATGGTGAGCGGTCGAGGCGGTACGAGCAATCTGTCGCCGGCAGGCGTTCCGAATCGACCAGGGCAACGCAGCGGCGCCGCCCCCTCACCGCGCGCCCGCCTGACACGGCACCCGTCATCTCATAGGAGGAGCCACATTGGATACGAAGGCCATCGAAACGATCCTGGGAATCAACGGGATGATGATGGACGACGTCCTGAAAGTCCCAATGCCACGGAAGGGCTGTTTTCCCGAGTTGTCCGGCCCGACCGGATTCCCATGGCGATTTGCCGTTGCTCTTCACTTCGCGATTTTGACCAGGCTCACGGCATTGACCAGGCTGTTGGCCAGCGCGAAGTCGCCGTCCGGCGTGACGGAGGTGTTGCGCACGATGTTGCCACCGCCCGGGATCGCCCAGCTCTGGAATGTCTCGGTCTTGGGATCGAAGCGCACGACCGTATTCGGGGTCGATCCGGACTCGCTGTACCAGATGATGTCGTTGATCGCCGAGATGCCGTACGGCTCGGACTTCGGCCCGCTCGGAGACTGCCACTCGGTCACCTTGCCGGTTGCGGGATCGAGACGACCCAGATACCCGCGCGAGAAGTCGCTGTACCAGATCATGTCGTCGCCGGTGATCGCGAGGCGCCGCGGGCGCGAGGCCGGATCCGGCAACGGGTACTCGCGAATCTCCAGCGTCTTCGGGTCGACGCTGGCCACCTTGTTGGTGCCGAACTGGACGACGAACAGCGTGCCCTTTGAATTCAGCGCCATGCCGTAGGGGCGCGACTTCGGCGTCGGCGGCGTGAGCAGCTTGATCTCGCCGGTCTTCGGGTCGAGCCGTCCGATGCGGTTGGCGTTCTGCACCGTAAACCAGAGGATACCGGCCTTGTCGAAGATCAGCGTGTGCGGGTCCTTCGCGTCCGGGTCCGGCATCTTGTACTCCGTGACCGCACCCGTCTTCGGGTCGAGCCGGCCGATCAACGCGCCGGTGTTGCCGGTGTACCAGATGTTGCCGGCCTTATCCGCGTCCAGACCGTGAGGTCCGGAGTGAGGCGTCTTGAGGGGATATTCCTTGAAGCGGCCGGTCTTCGGATCGAGCCGGCCGAGCACGTTGTTCATCTGGCCCGTGTACCAGAGCGCTCCATCCGCCGTCGCCAGGGGATCGTGCGGCCGCGACCCGGGCGTGGGCACCTGCCACTCCTTGATCGAGACCTTGGCCGGCCCCGGGATCACCACGCCGGCGGGCTTCCCTTTTTCCGGGAAGTTCTTGGTCAAGTACTCGGTCATCGTCGCCAGCTGATCCGGCGGAATCGGCACGCCGTGATTGATCATCATCCGCATGACGGTGCGCCAGCCCTCGGCCGTGTAGCCGCCGCCGAGGCGCGCGTGGAACGGGTGGCAGCTGTTGCATTGGGCCGCGACCAGTTCCTTGCCCTTTCCATCGGGCAACTCCTGGCTCCAGGCAGGAAGCGCGGTGCACAGCAGAGCGGCGGCCATCAGGGAGAGAGCTGAATGCCTCGACATGGTTCCTCCGTACCTCATGGCTTCCCGCCATTCGCGCCGCGATCGAGGCGAGCCGGCATCTCGAGGAACGCGCGCACGAGGTGCCAGAGGCGGTGGCGGTTCAGGTCGAAGCCGAGCGAGTGGGCCGCGCCGGGGAGCACGACGAGCTGCCGGTCGGCGTTCGGTAGCCGCCGGTAGAACTCGAGGAGATCTTCCTCGGTGGCGATCCCGTCGTGCTCGCCCCGCACGAGCAGCACCGGGGACGTCACCCGGGCGGGATCCACCACCGGCAGGTTCGCGCTCATGTCCAGGTAGGTCCCGGTAGGGATGGTATGGGGCCGCTCCCGGCGTCGGGGGCCGGAGTCCCCACCGGCGGTGCCGCGGCGCCGGTGGCCTGAGCGGTCGCCGGCTCAGCGCCGGCGAGCCAGCCGAAGCCGACGCCGGCAGCTCCCAGGAACGCGCGGCGAGAGGGGACGGAGCCCGTCGGATCGATCGGCACGGGACACCTCCTCGGAGATGGAGGGCAGCCCGCCGCGAGTCTGCGCCCTCATCGGCGCGTTGTCAATCGCGGCCGCTACTTCTTGGCCGCCAGCCCCAGTCGCTGCTCCAGGATGAGCCGCACTTCCTTGGCCGCCTCCCGCCACAGCGGTCCACCGGGAGCGTGGTACTCGTCCTGGACCTGCTTCCGGAACTCGGGCATCATGGCCTCCTGCTTGTCCGGCGGGACCGTATCCAGCGTCCGGGCGCGGATCCCGACCGTCTTGACCGTGGCGGCGTGCGCGCGCTCGATCCAGCGGCCGATCTCGTTCCAGTCCTTGTCGAAGAACACCACGACCGGGATGGACCGGTAGCCGTTGTTCAGGAAGCAATCGGTCAGGTCCAGGTGCTGATCACGGAAGAACACGCGCAGCTCGCAGTTCGGCAGCGCCTCCACGATTCGCGCGAGCATCGGCGAGTTGCGGTGGACGTCCCCGCACCAGTTCTCGGCGAGCATCAGGGCATACCGCACCTGGCCGAGGCCGGCGAAGAACTTCCGCTCGTCCTCGGTCAGCGACGCCTTCTGGTAGTTCTCTTCGGTCCGCGCCCGGGTGTCGCCCATCTGGGCCAGGTAGTCCTTCCAGGTCAGGCCACTGGCGAACCGCTGCGCGTCCAGAGGAATCCTCAGCTGGGCCATGGTCGCTCTCTCCTCCTGTGGGCTCGACGTTGAAGGTCGTTCGACGCGAAACGAGGCGGCGTGGGCGCCCGCCCCGCGACGCCGACGAGGCTCAGGACCGGCTGGCGACCGGCGACGCCGCGGGCGCGCCGAAGACGGGGTTGTCCGTCCGATCGACCAGCGATTCGTCGCCTTCCGTGGGCAGCAGCTCGGCGTGATCCTGGGCCGCGTTGATGTCCCCGTGCCACACCTCTCGCGGCAGCTCGTACAGCACCTCGATGCCGTGACCGTCGGGATCGGAAATGTAGACGCTATGGGTCATGCCGTGGTTGACACGTCGCTGGAACGGGATCCCTTTGCTCCGGAGAAAGGCGATCTGCCGGAGCCACGACTCCCGGTCGGGCCACGCGATGGCCACGTGGTTCAGCCCCGTCCGGCCCGGCAGCAGGCTCCAGGGCTCGTGGTCGGCGCCGCCGGGGCCGTCGGCCCCGGGGACCTCGGCCAGCGCCACGTCGTGATGGGTCACCTCTCCGCCGGCGTCGAGGCCGCTGTAGAAGCGCATCCTCGGCCGCTGCCGCCCCGGGATGGGCCCGAGCTCGGCGACGCACCGAAAGCCCAGGATCTCCGTCCAGAACCGGTGGGAGACGTCGAGGTCTCGCACGTTGAGGACGACGTGATTGATGCCGCGCGGCGGCTGGGCCTGGCCCGGCGGTGCGGGAGCGTGCGCGTCATCGTTCGGCATGGTGCCCCTCCGTGATCCGTGGGGTGCCCGGGGTACCGGCGGTCGCCGCGGGCTCGCCTGCTGACGACATTGTAAGGCATCCGCCGGCGGATCGCCCTCACGGCACGGGGATGCCGCGCCGGGCCAGCTCGCCCTCGAGGTCCAAGGCCCGGGTCGGGGCCGACCGGCCGTCCGGCACCGTCCAGAAGATCTCGAACTCCAGCCCGTCCGGATCCTTGGCATACAAGGACAGGCTGACGCCGTGATTCGACGAGCCGACCAGCGCGCCCGTCTCGATCAGCCGTCGCCGCGCCTGGAGCAGGTCGGTGATGTCGCCGACTTCCCAGGCGGAGTGGTACATGCGCGCCACCTGCTCGTCGGGCCCCGGCACCCCCGTTTGCTCGAACAGGCCGAGGTGATGGTCGTCGGGGCTGCCCGGGATCTTGAGGAAGGCCGCCCGCGGGTACCGCGCCTTCACCTCGAAGCCGAGCACGTCCTGGTAGAAGCGCACGCTACGCTCCACGTCCGACACCCACAGAACCAGGTGCTGTAAGCGCTTGAGGCCGATACCGGTCGCGGCCGTCTCCATCGTGTGAGTCCTCGCTGACTGACGCCAGGCGGCCAGGGGTCTCGCTCATCGCCTTCATGGGCGGGCCGTGCGTCCATCGGTATTGTACCTCCAGGAACGCTGCGCGCGTGGCCGGGGCGGCCGTCTTCGAGCCGGAGGGCGGGCGCCGGGCGGGGCCCAAGTCTCGGGGTCCGGGTCTCGGGTCCGGGCCTCACGCCTCCGTGTCAACCGATCCCGACCCTCATTCGTCAAACCAGGTAGAACGTGGATGCGCCCATCGATGGTGGTCCCGGGAGCGGAGGCGACCTACGACGAGGTCTATGCGGCCCACTATTCGCGCGTGCTCCGGCTCTGTCGTCTGCTCCTGGCCGACCCTCACGAGGCGGAAGAAGTCGGCCAGGAGGTCTTCCTCAAGCTCCATCGGGCCCTGCAGCCCGGGGCCCCGTCGACGGCGTGGGGGCCGTGGCTCACCCGGGTTGCCGTCAACGCCTGTCGCGACCGGCGGCGCTCGGGCTGGTGGCGATGGTGGCGGGAGGGCGGAAAGCCGCTGGACGACGGGGCCGTCGCGAGCGCTGGCACGCCCGAGGACGAGGCGGTCAGCCGCGAGACACGCGGGCGGATCTGGCGGGGCTTCCAGCGGCTCTCGCGCCGGCAGCGCGAGGTCTTCGTGCTCCGGCACCTGGAAGGCTGGTCGACAGCCGAGGTCGCGGAGATGCTCGGGATGAGCGTGGGCAGCGTGAAGCAGCATCTGTTCCGGGCAGTTCGGGAGCTTCGCGCGGTCCTGGGAGAGCAAGGATGAAAGGGTGCTTGCAGGATGACGTGCTGGTTCTGCTCCAGGCCGGGGAGGGCTCCCGGGCCGAGCGAGACCACCTGGCCGCCTGTCCGGCGTGCGGGACACGGTACGGCGCGCTGGCCAGCGACCTCGCGGTCATCCGGCGGGCGTTCGACAGCCTTCCGCCTCGGCACCGAGCGGCCCGCCGCGCCGAGTCGCGTCGCCGGGGCTGGATGCAGGCGGCCGCGGGGCTGGCCATCGCGGGTGTGATCGCCGGGGGACTCTGGATGGAGAACGCCGGGCGGCCCGGGAGGCCCGGTGCGCCCGCCGGCTCTCCCGGCGCCGAGGCCGACGTGTTGCCGGTCCTGCAGGCGACGTCGGCCGGCCTGTTCTCCGCGATCGAGCGCGGCGCGGCGCCGCCGGCCGAGGAGGTGCTCTTCGGCAGAGTGCTGACGGCGCTCGACGGGTGGTGCGAGTGGCCGGTGGCACTCGGAAGCGACTGTGAGCCGGAGCACCGGGGAGAGATCGGGGACCTCGCCACGGCCCTCGAGGGATGAGCCGGCCCGGGCCGATCCCCGTCGCATCCCGTCGTCCTGGGTCGTCGGCGTCCCGGGGCTGGTCGAGTCTGGGCCCGGTTCCGTCGCGCGACGGTGAGCGAGGCGGTCACGGAGAGACGGAGGGAACCATGAGCACATGGCGGATTCTGGTGATCTCGGCGTTGATCCTGGGCGGATGGTCGGCGCCGCTCTACGGCCAGCCACGCGGGCCCATGCGGGGCGGCGGGGGCATGGACGGCTTCGGCATGATGCTGCCGGCCGTGCTGAGGTCGGTGAATCTCACACCCGAGCAGGATGCGCAGGTGCGACAAATCCTCGCGTCCCACCGGCCCGCGTTCACCGCGCTGTGGCAGCAGCTGCGGGGGATCCAGGAGGCGATGGCGGACAAGCTCTTCGCGGCGGGTACCGTGCTGCCGGGAGATTTCACGCCCATGCTCCAGCAGAGCGCGCAGCTCCGCGAGCAGCTTCTCCAGGAAGCGCTGAAGGTCGCGCTGGACGTGCGAGCGGTGCTGACCCCCGAGCAGCTCGCCAAGGCGGCTCAGGTGAAGGACCGGCTCCGAGCCCTGCGGGCGGAGGAACGGACGCTGCTCGAGGGCCAGCCGTAAAGGGTTGGCCGGTCCGGGGGGGGCGCATCGGGGCGCGCGATGACGGCCGTCATCTTCGTGATGCTGGCGGGCATGGCTGTCGGTGCCGTGGCGTTCCGCGGCGGGGCGGGCACCGCGATCGGCGTGGTGGTGCTCGGCGCCCTGGGCGCCGCCCTGCTGGACCTGGTCGGCGTCCAGTGGAGAGCTCGGCGCGCCACCGGAGGCGTGGGCGAGTCGGGCGTTCCCCAGCGTGTGCTGTGGCTCATGCTCCGCGATACCTTCCAGGTGAGCGTCGTGGTCATCGCGCTGGTGGGCGGGCTCACATACATGGTGCTCGTCACGGTCGCCCTGAGCCTGCAGCTCCTCCCCGATTGAGGATCAGTCGCGAAAGCGGGCGATGGCCACCTCGGGAACCGGTATCGCCCGGAGTCCCTTGGGCGATGCTGGATCGGGCACCACCCACGCCCGCCGTTCGAAGCCCTCCAGCGCGGAGCGCCCGTCGGCGCGAAGGATCCGGTGCTTCACGAGGAACGTGCGGCCCGCCCACTCGTCCACCCAGGTGTGCAGCTCGAGCTCGTCGCCGAGCTGGCAGGCGTTCTCGTACCTGGCGCCGGTCTCCAGGAGCGGCATGCCGACGACGCCGAAGTCGCGCCGCAGCTCGCCGTAGGACAGGCCGTTCGCCTTGAACAGCCGCTCCGTTCCCTGGTCGAACCATGTGTAGAAGTGCGGATAGAAGACGATGCCGGCGGGGTCGCAGTGCGCCCACTGGACCATGTATCGGGAGACGCAGACCCGCACGATGCCTCCTGTCGGAGCAATAGAGCACCGGGCCCCGATGGGCGTCAAGCCGGCCGGGCGTCCCAGCCGAGCGAGCCCGACGACAGGCCCGAGCGCCGCCCTGCCTGGTTCGGGGGTTGCATGCTCCACGCAGCATGCGCCGGGTCCTGGCCGTCCTCTGCCTGACGGCCGTCACGGTCGCCTGCTCCCGGTCGGGCGAGCGGGAGGGCCGCGGGGCCGCGCCGCCGCCGGTCCCCGTCATTGTCGCCACCGCCGTTCAGAAGCCCATGCCTGTCCAGCTCAGGGCGATCGGCAACGTGCAGCCGTCCGAGACCGTGACGGTCCGCGCCCGGGTGGGGGGCATCCTTGCCCAGGTCCGCTTCAAAGAGGGTCAGGACGTGACCGAGGGCCAGCTCCTCTTCACGCTCGACCGCGGGCCGCTCGAGGCGGCCGTCCGCCAGGCCGAGGCGAGTCTCGCGAAGAGCCGGGCCGAGTTCGAGAACGCCCGGCGGGACGCCGCGCGCTATGCCGAGCTGGCGCAGAAAGGCTTCGTCGCCCAGCAGGAGTACGACCGGTTGCGGACGGCCGCCCAGGCGCTCGAGGCCACCGTGCAGGCCGATCGCGCCGTCGTCGAGAACGCGCGCCTCCAGATGGGCTACGCGACCATCCGGGCGCCGATCGCGGGCCGGAGCGGTGCCCTCCTCGTCCACGAGGGGGACCTCATCAAGGCCAACGACACCCCGCTCGTCGTCATCAACCGCCTCCGGCCCGTCGACATCGCCTTCAGCATGCCCGAGCGGGAGCTCCCGGCGGTCCGGCAGTACCGGGACCAGGGGACGCTCGCGGTCGACGCCCTGGCCCCCCAGGACGCCGCCCCGCTGGGGCAGGGGCAGTTGAGCTTCATCGACAACCGCGTGGATCCCACCACGGGCACGATCCAGCTCAAGGCGACCTTCCCGAACGGGGATGGGACGCTGTGGCCGGGGCAGTACGTCAACGTCGTGCTCACCCTGACCACCGAACCGGCCGCCATCGTCGTCCCGGCCCAGGCCGTGCAAACCGGCCAGCAAGGCGCCTACCTCTTCGTCGTCAAGGCGGACCAGACGGTCGAGTCGCGCCCGGTGAGGGTCGCCCGCCAGGTCGGCGCCGAGACGGTGATCGCCGAAGGGGTGGGGACGGGGGAAGCGGTCGTCACCGAAGGCCAGCTTCGTCTGGTCCCGGGCGCGCGGGTGGAGACGAAGCCGACGGCGGCGGCCGCGGCCCCCGCCGGCGCCCGGCCCCAGTGACGGCCGCGGGCGGATCGGCGTGAGCGCGCTGTTCATCCGCCGGCCCGTCATGACGACGCTCGCCATGCTGGCGCTCGTCGTCTTCGGCTTCATGGCCTACCGTGACCTTCCGGTGAGCGACCTGCCGAACGTGGACTTCCCGACCGTGCAGGTGACCGCCCTGCTGCCGGGCGCGAGCCCCGACACGATGGCGGCGGCGGTCGCGACGCCGCTCGAGCGCCAGTTCTCGGCGATCGCCGGGCTCGACTCCATGACGTCGACCAGCTCGCGCGGCTCGACGACGATCGCGCTGCAGTTCTCGCTCGACCGCGACGTCGACGCCGCTGCCCAGGACGTGCAGGCGGCGATCGCCCAGGCCCAGCGTTCGCTACCGGCGGACATGCCGAGCCCGCCCTCCTACCGCAAGGTGAACCCGGCCGACCAGCCCGTCCTCTACCTGTCGCTCAACTCTCAGACCCTGCCGCTCTCGACCGTCCACGAGTACGCCGACACCCTGGTGGCCCAGCGGCTGTCCACGGTGACGGGCGTCGCCCAGGTGCAGATCTTCGGGGCCCAGAAGTACGCGGTGCGCATCCAGCTCGACCCGCGGGCGCTCGCGACTCGGGGCATCGGCCTCGACGAGGTCGAGCAGGCCCTCCGCCAGAGCAACCCGAACCTCCCGACGGGGACGCTCCAGGGCCCGAGCCGGGCCTTCACGATCGAGGCGAGCGGCAAGCCGACCGAGGCGGCCGCCTTCCGCTCGCTCATCGTTGCCTACCGGGAGGGCTCGCCGGTCCGCCTGGAGGAGCTGGGGCGCGTGATCGACAGCGTGGAGAACGACAAGGTGGCGGGCTGGTACAACGGGACCCGCTCCATCACCCTCGCCGTCCAGCGCCAGCCGGGCACCAACACCGTCGCGGTCGTCGACGGGGTCAAGCGGCTGCTGCCCGCCATCCGGGCCCAGCTTCCGGCCGCCGTCAAGCTGGAGCTGGTCTTCGACCGGTCCGAGGCCATCCGGGCCTCGGTCTTCGACGTCCAGTTCACGCTCGGGCTCGCCATCGCCCTGGTCGTGCTGGTGATCTTCCTCTTCCTCCGCAACGTCTCGGCCACGTTGATCCCGAGCGCCGCGCTGCCGATGTCGATCATCGGCACCTTCAGCGTGATGTACTTCCTCGGCTACAGCCTCGACAACCTCTCCCTGATGGCGCTGACGCTCTCGGTCGGGTTCGTCGTCGACGATGCGATCGTGGTCCTCGAGAACATCGTCCGCCACATGGAGCACGGTCAGGAGCGGCGGGCCGCGGCGCTGGAGGGCGCCCGCGAGATTGGCTTCACGATCGTCTCGATGACGTTGTCGCTGGTCGCGGTCTTCATCCCCGTCCTGTTCATGGGCGGGATCCTCGGCCGCCTGCTCCGCGAGTTCGCGGTGACGATCGCGGTCGCCATCCTGATCTCCGGCCTGGTCTCGCTGAGCCTGACCCCGATGCTGGCGAGCCGCTTCCTGCGGCCGCCGGGCGCGGCCCGCGGGCGGCTCTACCGGGCCTCGGAGCGGACCTTCGACTGGCTCCGCGACCGCTACGAGTGGACGCTCGGCTGGTCGCTTCGCCACCGCGGGCTCGTGCTGGCGAGCTTCGCCGCCACCGTGGCGGTCACGGTCGGGCTGTTCGTGGTCATCCCCAAGGGTTTCATCCCGAGCCCGGACACCGGACAGATGGTCGGCTTCACCGAAGCCGCCCAGGACGCCTCGTTCGAGGCCATGCTGCGCTACCAGCAGGCGGTCAACGCGGTGTTGCTCGACGACCCTCACGTCGGTGGCTTCGTCTCGGCGGTCGGCGTCCGCGGGCCCAATGCGGGGCTGGTCTTCGTGCGGTTGAAGCCGCGCCGGGAGCGACCGGGGGTCGACGCGGTCATCCAGGAGCTGCGGCCGAAACTCGCCCGCATCCCGGGGGTCCGCGTCTTCCTCCAGAACCCGCCGGCGGTCAACGTGGGGGGGCAGCTCACCAAGGCCCTCTACCAGTACACGCTGCTCTCCGGGGACACCGCCGAGCTCTACCGGTGGGCCGGCGAGCTGGAAGGGCGGCTCCGGGGTCTGCCGGGCCTCCGGGACGTGAACAGCACGCTGGAGCTGGCCAGCCCCCAGGCCGTCGTCGACATCGACCGCGAGAAGGCGGCCGCGGTCGGGCTCACCGCCGGGCAGATCGAGGGCGCGCTGTTCAACGCGTACGGCTCCCGCCAGGTCTCGACGATGTACACCGCCTCCAACGAGTACGAGGTGATCATGGAGCTGGCGCCGGAGTACCAGCGCGACCCGGCCGCGCTCTCGCTCCTCTACGTGCGGGCGGGCGGTGGGCGCCTGGTGCCGCTGGGCTCGGTGGCGACCGTGCGCCAGGGTGTCGGCCCGCTCTCGGTGATCCACGTCGGCCAGCTCCCGGCCGTCACGCTCTCTTTCAACCTGAGCCCGGGCGTCTCCCTGGGGGACGCGGTCGCTCGCATCCGGGGGGTCGAGCGGCAGCTGCACCTGCCGGCGACCATCACGACCACGTTCCAGGGCGCGGCCCAGGCCTTTCAGTCCTCGCTGAGAGGCCTCGGCCTGCTCCTGCTCATCGCGGTCCTGGTGATCTACATCGTCCTCGGCATCCTCTACGAGAGCTTCATCCACCCGCTGACCATCCTCTCCGGCCTCCCGTCGGCCGGGGTCGGCGGGCTCCTGACCCTTCTCCTGTTCGGCCGCGACCTCGACTTCTACGGGTTCATCGGCCTGATCATGCTGCTGGGGATCGTGAAGAAGAACGCCATCATGCAGATCGACTTCGCCCTCGAGGCCCAGCGGGCCGGGAAGCCGCCCGCCGAGGCGATCTACCAGGGGGCGCTGGTCCGCTTCCGCCCCATCATGATGACCACGGTGGCGGCGATCATGGGGACGTTGCCGATCGCGCTGGGCTTCGGCGCCGGCGCCGAGGTCCGCCGCTCGCTGGGCCTGGCGGTCGTCGGCGGGCTCCTCCTCTCCCAGCTCCTGACCCTCTACGTGACCCCGGTCGTCTACCTCTCCCTCGAGGGCCTCGAGCGCCGGCTCGGCGCCGGCTTCCGGTGGCGTCGACTCCTGCCGTCCCCGCGGCTCCACCGGGGCCGGGGGCGCACCAGCGTCTCGCCGCCATAGCCCGGCCCGGATCCCGGAACGCGGCGCACCCCCCTGAGCCGGGCGCCTCAGACCTGCGATTGACAGTCCCGCGCCGGCGGGCTAGCTTCCCTGAGAAGCGGTCGCGCGATCCCGCCGGAGTCGCGGGCCCGGACCCTCGGGCTCCGCGACGCGGCGACTGCCTCCAGGAGGTCTCGGGCGCGTGGACATGTTCGATCCGGCGCACTACCGGGGCGTGCGGCGCCCGGTGGCCCAGGCGGAGACGCTGCCCGCCTGGTGCTACACCAGCCCGGAGTTCTACGGCCGCGAGGTCGACCGGATCTTCGGGCCGGGGTGGCACTTCGTGGGGCGTGCCGACGAGGTCGCGGCGCCGGGCGACTATCTGACCATCGACACGGTCCCGGGGCCGCTCGTCCTGCTGCGGGACGGCGCGGGCCGCCTCGGCGCCTTCGCCAACACGTGCCGGCACCGGGGCGCCCGTCTCCTCGACGGCCGCGGGCGCTGCCGGACCATCGTCTGCCCGTACCACGGCTGGACGTATGGGCCGGACGGCGCCCTGCTGGGCGCGCCGGGGATGCGCGACCGCCCGGGATTCGACCGGGCCGACTGGGGGCTCACGCCGGTGCGCTGCGAGACGTGGCAGGGCTTCGTCTTCGTGAGCTTCGATCCCTCCGGACCCGGCCTCGCCGAGCATTTCGGCGACCTCGCCGAGAAGCTCGGCGGCTACGGCTTCGACCGGATGGTCTGCGTGCGGCGCCTCGACTACGACGTCGCCTGCAACTGGAAGCTCCTGGTCGAGAACGCCATGGAGGAGTACCACACCGGGACCGTTCACCACGCGAGCCTCGGCCAGCAGCACGCGCTCCCGGAGGAGACCCGCGGGCACTGGGACGCCATCTACATCCCCCAGGAGACCAGCATCGCCGTCCTTCCCGGCGAGACGGCGCCGTTTCCGCACGTCCCCGGGCTCGCCGGTCGGCCCGCCCAGGGGACTTACTTCACGATCCTCCACCCGGCCACCCAGTTCGCCTGCACCCAGGACTGCATGTGGTGGCTGCGGGTGCTCCCGCTCGGCCCCACGCGCTCGCGGCTCGGGGTCGGGTTCTGCTTCCCCCGGGCGACGGTGGCCCGGCCCGACTTCGAGGCGGGCGTCAAGCGGTACTTCCACCGCTGGGAGACGGGGATCGGCGAGGACAACGCGATCTGCGAGGCCCAGCAGGCGGGACTCGGCTCGGTCCTCCGCCGGCCCGGCCCGTTCGCGCTCCGGGAGCCCGCGGTTCACCGCGTCAACAACTGGGTGCTGGACCAGGTGCTGGACGAGGCCGACCGGCCGCGCGCGATGCGCGCGGAGGCATGGGGCGTCGCGCGACCGAGAACAACCCACTCGATCGGAGAGTGACCGATGAATGCCTCGAACAAGGTGGCCATCGTGACCGGCGCGGGCAGCGGGATCGGCAAGGCGGTCGCGCTCGCGCTCCTCGGCGCGGGGTATCAGGTCGCCCTGGCCGGACGGCGCAAGGAGCGGCTGGAGCAGGCGGTGGCCGAGGCCGGGCCGGCCGGCGCCCGGGCGCTGGCCGTCCCCACCGACGTGAGCGATCCCCAGTCCGTGCGCGCCCTCTTCGCGCAGACGCGGGACGCGTTCGGCCGGCTCGACCTCTTGTTCAACAACGCCGGCATCAACGCCCCCGGCATCCCGCTCGAGGAGCTCAGCTACGAGCAGTGGAAGGCGGTGGTGGACATCAACCTCACCGGCGCGTTCCTGTGCACGCAGGAAGCGTTCAAGCTCATGAAGAGCCAGGACCCTCGCGGCGGGCGGATCATCAACAACGGCTCCATCTCGGCGCATGCGCCCCGGCCCAACTCCGCCCCCTACACCGCGACCAAGCACGCGATGACGGGCCTCACCAGGTCGACGTCGCTGGACGGGCGGAAGTACGACATCGCCTGCGGCCAGATCGACATCGGGAACGCGCTCACGGAGCTGGCGGCCCGCATGGCGAAGGGCGTTCCCCAGGCGAACGACACCGTCGCGGTCGAGCCGCTGATGGACGTGGCCCACGTGGCGAGCGCGGTGCTCTACATGGCCAGCCTTCCCCTGGAGGCGAACGTCCAGTTCTTGACCGTCATGGCCACCAAGATGCCCTTCATCGGCCGCGGCTGACGGGGAGGCACATCCGCCTCGGGAGGACCGTGGACGCCCGCGGCACCCCGGGCGAGCTCGTCATCGGCGGCGCGCCCCGTCTCTACGCGGCTCTGCGCGAGCTGGCGGAGACGGGGCGGCTCGTGTTCTTCGCCGGCCTCCCGGGCACGGGCAAGAGTCTCCTCCTCCACCAGCTCGCTCACCTCGCTCACGGCATCGGGCGCCAGGTTCACCTGCTCCAGTGGGACGTGGCCCGCCCCGTGTTCGAGGCATGCGGTCCCGGGCGGCGCTACCCGCAGGACCGCGGCGTCACCCACGGGGTCATCCGGCTGGCCGTGGGGGGCTGGGCGCGCCAGGCGCTGGTGGGCTGGGACCGGGCGCACGGCGCCGCGCACCTCCTGATCGGCGAGACCCCCTTCGTCGGCCATCGCCTCGTGGAGCTGGCGCGATCCGGCGACGACGCCGCCGAGCCGCTGCTGGAGGCCGGCGGGACGCGCTTCGTCGTCCCGGTGCCCTCCCGCGAGGTGCGGCGCCATCTGGAGGCCGAACGCGCGCGCCGCGCGAGGCGCCCCCTCCACGACCGCGAGACGGAGGACGCGCCGCCGGAAGTGCTTCGGGACCTCTGGCGGCAGCTCGCGTCGGTCGCCCGCGCTCTCGGCGTCACGGCCGCGCCCTCGGAGCCCGCGGCCGAGGTGCCCTATGACCCGGAGGTCTACCAGGGCGTCTACGCGCGCGTCCTCGCCCGACGGCGCATGGTGACCCTTCCGGTCGAGACCTTGCTGCCGACCGCGGCGCTCTCGGTCTACGACTTTCGCGTGCCGACGCGGGATCTCATCCCGACCGCCGACGAAGCGGCGCGGTTCGTCGAGACGGTGGAGGCGGTCTACGGCGATCCGGAGGTCCTGCGGCGGACGATCGAGCGGTGGTGGGCGATCTGAGCCATCGCCCGGTCGCGATGGGGCCTCACGTGGTCGGCCGGAAGAGGTCGGCGAGGTCCTTGGCGACGTTGAGCACCGCGCGTCCCTCGGGCTGGCTGTAGCTGCCGACGGTCGCCTTGCGGAATCCGAGGGCGACCAGCGTCTCGGCCTGGCGCACGGCGCAGGCGGTGCCGTCCAGCAGCGGTACCGGGACGCGGTCCCGAAGCCGGCGGGCCATCCCGGCCAGCGCGGCGCCGCCGAGGATGAGCGAGTCGGCGCCGTCTTCCTCCACGGCCGTGTGCGAGAGCTTGACGAAGGCATCGCCGTACGCGTCCGGCCGGCGTCCGATGTCGAGCAGGGACTCCTCCATCGTGCGGATCCCCGCCAGCCGGCCTCCGACCCCGTAGGCGTCAGCCAGCTCGCGCAGGTACGGGATCGCGCGGGCGCCGACCGTGACGATGCCGAAGCGCCCGCCGAGGAAGCAGGCGGTGAGCATGGCGGCCTCGGCGATGCCGACCACGGGGATCGGCAGCAGCTCCCGCGCCGCGGCGAGCCCCGGGTCCCCGAAGCAGGCGATCACGGCCGCGTCGCAGCCGCGGTGATGCTCGGCCAGCGCGGTCAGCGTCGCGTGGGCGGCGATGGCCTCCTCGCCCCGGGTCTCGATCACCCGGGCGCCGAAGGGCGCGGTGACGCCGACCACCTCGGTGCCGGAGGAGGCTGCCAGTCGGGCTTCGGTGGTGGCCAGCTCCGTGATGTGGGGCGAGGTGTTCGAGTTCACGACCAGGATCTTCATGGGGCGACTCCTCCGAGGCTCCCTCGTACAGCTGGCGCGGAAGCCAGAGACGATCTCACGACGGCATCGAGCATGGCCGTCCTCCGGCTTGGTCCCCTCAGGGCTTGGGCTCGACCCGCCCCACCTTGCGGACCCCCTCGGCCAGGCGCCGGGCGTCGGCCTCGAAGAACCGCTGGAACTCTTCTCCCTGCTTGAAGGTGATCGGCGTCTCCAGCTTGTCCATGGCGGCCTTGAACTCGGGGTCCCCGACGGCCGCCCGCATGGCGTCGCGGAGCCGGGCCAGCACCGGCTCCGGCGTGCCGCGGGGCGCGAAGAGTCCGGCCCAGATGTAGAACTCCGCGTCCGGGAAGCCCAGCTCCTTGAAGGTCGGGACCTCGGGCAGCGCCGCCACCCGCTTGTCGCCCCAGCCGGCCAGCGCGCGCAGCTTGCCCGCCTTGATGTGAGGCAGGACGACGGCGGGACCGGAGGCGAGGGCGTCCACGTGACCGCCCAGGATCGCGGTGAGGGCGGGGCCGGCGCCGGCGAAGGGCACGTGGCGGAGCTTGATGCCCGCCGCGTGGGAGAGGAGCTCCATGGCCATGTGGAGGGTGCCGTAGACCCCCGACGAGCTGAACGAGATCTGCCCGGGGCGCTTCTTGGCGTCCTCGATGAACTCGCGGGCCGTCTTCCAGGGGCTCTCGCTCCGGACCACGAGGATGGTGGGATCGGCCGAGATGAGCGCGATGGGCGCGAACTGGTCCACGGTGAAGGCGGGCTGGCGGTCGAAGAGCTTGTCGGCCTCGGGGATGATGGAGATCGAGGAGAGCGCCAGCAACAGGGTATAGCCGTCCGGCTTGCTGGTGGCCACGAACTGCATGCCCACCGCCCCGGCCGCCCCCGTCTTGTTGACGACGGCGACCGGATTCTTCAGCACCCGCTCCAGCGCGGCCGCCACCGGGCGCGCGGTCAGGTCGGCCACCCCGCCCGGCGGGAACGGCGCCACGATGGTGATGGGGCGCGACGGATACGGCTCCTGGGCGAAGGCGGGTGAGCCCGCCAGGAGGACGAAGATCGCGGCCGCGAGGCGCCGGATGGTCATGAGCCCTCTCCCTTCTCGGCCAGGGCGAGCCGCGCCCGCCAGTCCAGGGTGCGGGTCAGCAGCGACCGGAGGCTCAAGAGCACGAGCAGGAGGCCGACGGCGAGCAGGGTGGCGGCGATGGGCCGCTCGACGAAGATGGCATAGTGGCCGTCGGACATGGCGAGCGACTGGCGGAGGCTCAGCTCGATCATGGGCGCCAGCACAACGCCCAGCACGATGGGGGCCGTCTCGAAGTCGAACTTGCGCAGGAGGTACCCGAGGGCGCCCATGACGAGCATGATCCAGACGTCCACCGGGCTGCTGTTGACCGCGTAGACGCCGAGGATGCAGAAGATCAGGATCGAGGGGTAGAGGATCGGGTAGGGCACCCGCAGGATGTTCACGAAGAGCCCGACCAGGGGAAGGTTCAGGATGAGGAGCACCACGTTCCCCACGTACATCGAGGCGATGAAGCCCCAGAACAGCGCGGGCTGCTGTGTGATGAGCAGCGGGCCGGGAGCGACGCCGTGCACCATCATGGCGGCCATCAACACGGCCGGGATGGCCCCCGAGGGCACGCCCAGGGCGAGCATGGGCACGAAGGCTCCCGAGGTGGCGGAGTTGTTGGCGGACTCGGGCCCGGCGACCCCGGCGACCGCGCCGCGTCCGAACTCTTCCGGGTGCTTGGAGAGCCGGCGCTCCACCGCGTAGGAGACGAAGGTCGAGATGACGTGGGCAGAGCCGGGGATGATCCCGATCAGGAAGCCGAGCACCGTGCCGCGGCCGATCGGCATGGCCGAGTCGCGCCACTCCTGGCGGGTCGGGAGGAGCTCGCGGAGCCGGGGCTTGATGACCGCGGGCGGCGCGGGGAGGCCCGCGGTGGCCAGGATCTCGGCGAGGCCGAAGAGCCCGACCGCCACCGGCACCACCCCCAGGCCGTCTCCCAGCTCCACGATCCCATAGGCGAAGCGGAAATAGCCCGTCATCTGGTCGATGCCGATCATGCCCAGCAGGAGACCGAGGGCCGCCATGGCCAGGGCCTTCAGCATGGAGCCGCCACTCATGTAGGCGAGCACCAGGAGCCCGAGGACCAGGAGTGCTGCGTACTCGGGCGGCCCGAAGCGGAGGGCGAACGAGGCGAGAGGCGGCGCCATGACCATCAGGGCCACCACGCTCAGGGTCCCCGCCACGTAGGACCCGACCGCGGCGATGGCCAGCGCCGCCCCCGCCCGCCCCTTGCGGGCCATGGCGTAGCCGTCGATGCACGTCATCACCGAGGCCGTCTCGCCCGGGATGCGCATCAGGATGGAGGTCGTGGAGCCCCCGTACATCGCCCCGTAGTAGATCCCGGCCAGCATGACGATGGCTCGGGTGGCGTCGAGGCCGAAGGTGGCGGGCAGCAGCAGGCTGATCCCCGCCAGCGGCCCCACCCCCGGCAGCACGCCGACCACGGTGCCGACCAGGCAGCCGACGAAGGCGTAGAAGAGAACCGCCGGGGAGAGCGCGATCGTGAAGCCGAGGTAGAGGTTCTGGAGGGTGTCGATCACGGGTGAGCCCCTCGGCGCTCTTACCAGCCGAAGGGGCCGCGCGGCAGCGGCACCAGCAGGAGCGTGTTGAACAGGTAGAAGGTGCCGGCGGCCAGGAGGAGGGCCACCCCCAGGCTGACGATCACGCCCTTCCGCTCGACGACGCCCAGGAGAAACGCCGCCGCCAGACCCATGGTCAGCCGGTAGCCCATCCGCTCGAGGCCCCAGGCCGCGAAGGCGCAGACGGCGAAGATGGCCACCGCGTGCCGCCATTCCGCCCAGTCCGTCTCTCGCAGCCGGGGGGAGTGGACGCCGAAGAGCGCGACCAGGACCCCGAAGACGACCAGGGCGAGCGCCAGCATCACCGGCAGGTAGGCGGGGCCCGGATGATGGAGGGTGCCGAAGGGCAGGCGCCGGCTCTCCCACAGGACGACGACGCCGAGGAGGGCGAGGGCCGCCCCGGCGATCCGGTCGAGCCGACCCATACGGGGGGGAAGATGCCAGCCCGGTGTATCCGGGCCTACTTGGTCTCGACCCGGCCGATCCGCTTGATCACGTCGGCCAGCACCTTCGCCTCCTGGTCCCACCAGGCCTTGAACTCATCCGCGTCGAGGTAGGCGATGGGGGTCTGGATCTTCTCCATGGCCGTCTTGAACTCGGGGTCCTGGACAGCCTTGCGGGCGGCGTCTCTCAGCACCGTGAGCGGGCCGGCCGGAGTGGCCCTGGGCGCGAAGAGGCCGATCCAGAGGTAGTACTCGACGTCGTAGCCCAGCTCCCGCATGGTGGGGACGTCGGGGAAGTTCGGATGCCGGGTAGCCCCCGAGACCGCGAGCGCGCGGAACTTGCCGGACTTGAGGTGCGGGGAGGCGACCCCGGGAGGCGAGCACCAGAGCTGCGCGTGGCCGCCGAGGACCGCGGTGGTGGCGGGGCCGCCACCGGTGGTGGGCAGGTGGCGCATCTTGAGGCCGCCGGCCGCGTGGAGGAGCATCTCCATCGGCACGTGGGAGGCGCCGTAGGGGCCGGACGAGGAGAAGATGATCTCGTTCGGCCGTCGCCGGGCGTCATCCAGCAGCTCCTTGAGACTCTTCCAGGGCTGCTCGGTGTGCACCACCAGGATGACGGGGTCGGCGTTGATGCGAGCGATGGGGACGAACTGGTCGCGCGTGTAGGTGGGCGTCCGGCCGAAGAGGAGATCCACTTCCGGGAGCGTCGTGATGGCCGGGACCGTGATCACGAAGGTATAGCCGTCGGGCTTGGCCACCGCCACCGACTGCGTGCCGACGGCGCCGGCCGCTCCGCTCTTGTTCACCACCACGACGGGCTGCTTGAGGACCTTCTCCATGGCCGAGGCCAGCGGGCGGCCGGTCAGGTCGGCGAGGCCCCCGGGCGGGA
>DASYQW010000200.1 GCA_036005065.1 Candidatus Methylomirabilota bacterium
GGGAGCGCTGCTGCACCTCGCCGGGTTCGAGCTGGAGGCGACGGCCGAGATCCTGCTCGAGACCTTCAAGAAGAAGGGACAGGAGATCATCGACCAGAACGTGGGCGTGCTGCGCGCCGGGTACGAGCACGCCTCGCGCACCGTCCCCACCCTGGCCCGCCCGTGGAAGCTGAGCCGCAAGCGCCGGCCGGTCGTGACCGGGAACCACATGATGGCGCTGGGGGCGGTGGCGGGCGGCTGCAAGTTCTACTCCGCCTACCCCATGAGCCCGGCCTCGTTCATCCTCCATTGGCTGGCCGCGCACAGCGAGAAGGTCGGCGTGGTGGTCAAGCAGTGTGAGGACGAGCTGGCCGTGGTCAACGTCGCCATCGGAGCCGGGCACGCCGGCGTGCGGTCGATGTGCGCCACCTCCGGCGGAGGCTTCGCCCTCATGAGCGAGGCCATCGGGATGGCGGGCATGCTCGAGACCCCGGTGGTGGTCGTGAACGTACAGCGCGGGGGCCCGTCGACCGGCCTGCCCACCAAGACCGAGCAGGGCGACCTCAACCAGGTGTTCGGGGCCTCCCAGGGCGACTATCCACGCGTGATCATCGCGCCCCGCGACGCCACCGACTGCTTCCATTCCACGGTCGAGGCCCTCAACCTGGCCGAGAGCTTCCAGCTCCCGGTGACCCTCCTCTCCGACCTCCTCCTCGGCGAGCATCGCTCGACCATCGATCCGGAGGCGATCTCGGCGGACGTGCCCATCGAGCGCGGTGAATGGGTGACGGCGCCCACTCCCGACGACGCCGCGAACGGAGGCTACAAGCGGTACGCGCTCACGCCGTCGGGCATCTCGCCGCGCGCGCGTCCCGGGCGCGCCGGCTGCATCCACGTGTCGGGCACGGACGACCACGACGAGTACGGCGTCCTCATCAGCGACGAGCACACCAACCCCGCCATCCGCCGGAAGATGCACGAGAAGCGGATGCGGAAGGTGGAAGGGGTGCGGGCACGGCTGCAGCCCCCCGTCCTCGAGGGCCCGGCCCAGGCCGACGTCACGCTCATCGGCTGGGGCTCGACGTGGAGCGTGATCCACGAGGCGGCCGAGCAGCTCAACCGCGGCGGCGTGTCCGCCAACCAGCTCCACTTCAAGTACCTGTATCCCTTCCACGACCGTGAGGCGCGCGCCATCCTCCAGGGCTGCCGGCGCACGGTGGTGGCCGAGAACAACTTCACGGGCCAGTTCGCGCGCCACCTGCGCGCGGAGACCGGCTTCACCGTCGACCACGTGCTCCTGCGCTACGACGGCGAGCCCTTCGAGCCGGCCTGGATCGCGCAGCGCGTCCGGGACTTCATCGAAGGCCGGCCCGTCGACCTCCAGGTCGCGGAGGGCGAGGCGCGCGAGATGGCGTACCACCACATCCGCATCCACATGCACGACCGCGCGCGGCCGGCCCGCCTGCAGGCGGTCGCGGGGAGCGGATACGGCGAAGCCCTGTGGGTCGTGGAGCTGGTCGATCGCAACGACGGAAAGCCGGAGGGGATGCTGATCATCGGCCGGGACACCGGCTCCAACTACGGCTGGCATCCGGGGGATCCCAGCCTGCTGGGGGAGACGGCGACGGCGGAGTTCGTGACCAGCCTGGGCGCTTCGTACCGGGCCAACCATTCCGGCGGCGACGCGGGCGCCCGCGTGCCGCAAGACCGTACGCACTAGGGGGAGCGACCCATGGCCACAACGGAACTGACGCTCAAGAGCCTGGACGGACCGGTCGATCCCGACTGGTGCCCGGGGTGCGGCGACTTCGGGGTGCTCAAGTCGATCAAGGAGGCCATCGTCGAGCTGCGCATTCCCCCCCACGAGGTCCTCATCGTGTCGGGCATCGGGTGCTCGTCGAACCTGCCGGGGTTCATCCACGCGTATGGCGTGCACAGCCTGCACGGGCGCGCGGTGCCCGTCGCGACCGGAGCCGCGCTGGCCAACCACGCGCTGCACGTGATCGCGGTGGGCGGAGACGGCGACGGCTACGGCATCGGCATGGCCCACTTCATCCACGCCATGCGCCGCAACCTGAACCTCACCTACATCGTGATGGACAACGAGATCTACGGCCTGACCACGGGCCAGGCCTCACCCACCACGACGGAGGGGCACAAGACCAAGAGCACGCCCCGCGGCAACGTGGAGAAGCCGGTCCAGCCCCTCGCCCTGGCCCTGGCCACGGGCGCGACCTACGTGGCCCGCGGCTTCTCGGGCGACCAGAAGCAGCTCACGAAGCTCGTCGCCGGCGCCATCGCCCACAAGGGCTTCTCGCTCATCGACTG
>DASYQW010000201.1 GCA_036005065.1 Candidatus Methylomirabilota bacterium
TCCAGGAACCAGTCGGGCGATAGCCGCCGCTGCGAAAGCTTGAGGCTGCCCAGGCGTACCCGTTTGCGTTCAGGTGTGACGCGAGCGGCGAACTCTCCGTGCCCTCGTACCCGTGAGCATAGATCACAAGGCCGCCGTTCCAGCCGGCGGGGACCTCGATCACATAGCTCCCGCCTGCGTAGGTACCGCGCTGGCTGACTGGACCGCCCTCGCCGGCCGGCGCAGGCGAGAGCGCTGGATCCGTGGCAAGCACGAAGAGCGCCGCCACGACAAGCGCAAGACGCCCCGAAGTCAGTATTGTGATCCCGCCGTATCGTTTCGTCATGTGCCGGCCTGGTCTGCCCAACGCTGGCGGTGAGCGGCGGCGGCGAGCGAATGCGAGCCGGCCGGCCGCTCCACTGCCATGTTCGACGCCGAATCAACGCAGACCGTCATTCGACGACCTGATCCGCTCGTGACACGAGCGACGGGGGAAACGTCAGGCCTATGGCCTTGGCCGTACTCTTGTTGATCACCAGCTCGAATGTCGTTGGTTGCTCGACAGGAAGGTCACCTGGCTTCGCGCCCTTCAAGACCTTGTCCATGCGGGCGGCCAGGTGGGTCGTCTGCCCGACCGCCGTGTAGTCCATGTGCAGGTCCGAGCCGATGGCACGGACGACGACGTCGCCGGAGTTGAGGCCGACGCGGATCTGGATGGGCACCCCGTGCGAGCGGAAGACCTCCTCGGCGTATTGCGCGACCGACTCCTGCATCCGGAGCGCCGCGTAGCACGCCCGGACCGCGTGGTCCTCGTGCGCCACCGGCGCGCCGAACAGGGCCATGATCCCGTCGCCCATGACCTGGTTGACGGTGCCCTCGAAGCGGTGCACCGCCTCCATCATCCGTTCGAGCACGGGGTCGAGGAGCTCCCGCGCTTCCTCAGGGTCGCGGTCGGCGAGCAGCTCCATAGACCCCTTGAGGTCGGCGAAGAGTACGGTCACCTGCTTGCGCTCGCCCTCCAGAGCTATCCTGGAGGTAAGGATCTTCTCGGCCAGGTGTTTGGGGGTGTAGGTCTCGGGCGAGCGGGATGTGGTTGATGAGATGCCCTGGGTCAGCGATACTCCACACTCGCCGCAGAACTTCTGCGTCGGAGGATTTGGTGCTCCACAGGAGCTGCAGACCGCCGAGAGGCGAGCGCCGCACTCGCCGCAGAACTTCTGGCTTGGAGCGTTTTCGTGCTCGCACCGCACACATTTCATCCTGTGGCTCCTCCGCCCTCCGGCTTCAAGGTCCGCCGAGGTTACCTCCGCTGAGCCGGGGGGTCACGGTGCCCTAGCCTCTCAGTGCGCATAACTCGAATTCGGCCGACCGGCCTAGCAGGGCAACCCTTGCGGCCGTCGCAGCGTAGCACCGACGCCGCTCTGTGACTGGCCGTTGCCTCCCTCGTTGAAGTCGCGCGGGGTTGCGGCCCGAGGCGTGGCTCGGCACCGCCGCGTTCGGCCGGTCGGCCCATCCCGCCGTCTGGGCGTGGGGCACCTCACGGGTTGAACATCCGGTCGGCCGGGCTCCGCACCGCCGCCGGCCCTCGGTTCAAAACGTGGGTGTAGATCATCGTTGTGCCGAGGTCCCGGTGGCCCAGGAGCTCTTGCACCGTGCGGATGTCCTGGCCGTCCTCCAGGAGGTGCGTCGCGAACGAGTGGCGGAGCACCGCCCGGACCTCATCGCGAGTGAGGACAATCGGCAGCCGGTGGGGGCGCTTGGCGCGCACCACCCCGTCAAGCCAGGGGAGGTCGACCTCCAGCACGTCCCGGTACAGAAACAGGAGGGCGCTCAGGGCCTGATTCTGGGTGGACGCGGCGACCCGGAAGCGGGTCACCTCCGGGGCGCCCATCTCGGCGGGATGGCGCTAGGCGTGGAAGAAGAAGATGTAGCGCTTGATCCACGCGACGTAGGCCTCCTCGGTGCGCCGACTATAGTGGCGAGCGCGCAGGGCGGCGCGCACGCGGTCGAGGAGGCGCGGCTTCGGCGGGTCGGCCTGGACGATCTCACGGACCACGAATGCGGCCGGATCGGGATAACAGGTCACCACCCCCTGCGAGGCCGCAGCGGAAAACTGCAGGGTGACCATGCCCCGTCCCCCTCCCCCGGAGTCAACCATAATCGATCGGCTCGAGCCCGGCAAGATCGCGTTTCCCACCCCGGCAGCAACGGGCGTGCCCGCGGGGACCGGGCCGATCTCGCCGCCAGGGGGGACTTGCTGTCGGGCCGGACCCCTTCGGGTCCCGCGTCGAGCGTCAGGAAAAGAATACGCTGGGCTCTCAGGAGGAATACGGGGCTGGATCGTCCCGGCCGGGTATGACCGCCCCGAGCCGGGCCACGGTTCAGGGCGTGGGCATAGATCGTCGTGGTGCTCACGTCCCGGTGCCCGAGCAGGCGGCCTCGACACCGCCTCCGCGGACGCCTGTGGCTGTCCAACAGCAGCCTCCGCGGGCGCCTTGCACCCGCGGATTCGCCCTCGTATACTGCGGAAGGCACGCCATGGGAAGCCGCATCGTGAGCCTCGTCCTGGCGAGCCTCGCCATCGCCGGCTGTAGCGTCATCTCGCTCGACCTCACCCCCCGCGTCCGCCCCCTGCAGGAGACGACGATCGAGGGCAAGGGACGCGACAAGGTGCTCCTCGTCGATCTCGCCGGGGTGCTGGCCGAGGAGCCGATCTTCACGCTGGAGGCCCGGCCGCAGGTCCCGCTCCTGGCCCGGGTGCGCGAGGAGCTCGAAAAGGCGGCCGGTGACAGCCAGGTCCGGGCGGTCGTCCTCCGCATCAACAGTCCGGGCGGCACCGTCACGGCCTCGGACATCCTCTACCACGAGATCACCCGCTTCAAGGCGCGCCGCAAGATCCCGGTGATCGCCTCGATCCTGGACGTCGGCGCGTCGGGCGGGTACTACGCCGCCCTGGCCGCCGATCGGATCGTCGCCCACCCGACCACGGTGACCGGATCCATCGGGGTCCTCATGCTCACCGTCAACTCGGGCGGACTGCTCGAGAAGATCGGCGTCAGCGCGAGCTACATCAAGTCGGGGCCGCTCAAGGACATGGGGAACCCCTTCCGGGCGCTCACCCCGGAGGAGCGCGCGATCTTTCAGGACGTGATCGACCGGCTCTACGCCCGGTTCGTGACGCTGGTCGCGCGCGAGCGGCGACTGGACGAGGCGCGCGTCCGCTCGTTCGCCGACGGCCGCATCTATACCGCCACCGAGGCCCTGTCGCTGGGGCTCGTGGACCAGATCGGCTACCTGGAGGACGCCATCGGCCTCGCCCGAGAGGCGGCCGGCGTCCCCGATGCCAAGGTGATCGCCTACCACCGGCCGCGGCAATACCGGGCCACCATCTACTCCGCGAGCGAGACGCCCGGTTCCGGCGCCGGCGTGGCGGACCTGGCCCGGCTCGTCACCT
This sequence comes from Candidatus Methylomirabilota bacterium, assembly GCA_036005065.1. NCBI lineage: Bacteria > Methylomirabilota (SeqCode) > Candidatus Methylomirabilota bacterium. The sequence goes on from DASYQW010000201.1 coordinate 3,434, forward strand.
CCGGCCCCCGCTTCCTCTATCTCTGGTGGCCCTAGATCATGGGAGGGGGCCATTGATTGGGCGGGCTTCGCCCGTTGGGGCCCCCTCCCAGACCCTCCCCCGGGAGGGTTGCGCGGGCAAGCCCGCGCTCGAAGTGGAACACCGACCCGCGGAGCTGGGCGGCGCCTCGGGGAAACCCTCGAGGGCCACGACGGCCTTGACACGGGTTCGCGGCGCATGGTACCCATGAAGCTGAGCCCTGCGAGAGTCGGACACCGACCTGAGCGTCGGAGGGATTCGCGAGTCGAATCCCGAAGGACTACCTCTCCGGGGCGTTCGTAGCCTCGCTACGCGGGCGGCAGGCCCTGGCGCACCTGCGGTCGGGCATCGCCTGCCGCCCTTCTCCGCGCCGATAACCTTCGCATCCCGAGGTCCCTCAGCGAACGCGACGCCGAGCACGAGGTTCACGGCGCCCGCGAGGGCGCGAGCGGATCCAAAGAAGGCCGCTCCTCGCCCTTCAGGGCGGCCGAAACAGAAATATAGGGGCCGCGGCTCGTTGACATACGGAAATTAGATCGATCATAATCGACATACGATTCCGTGATCGACGGAGGCGTCCCATGGAGACGCTGACCATTTCCCCGAAGTTCCAGGTTGTCATCCCGAAAGCTATCCGGGAGAGGCTCGGTCTCTCACCGGGGCAGAAGGTACAGGCTGTCCTTTACGGGGACCGCATCGAGCTCATCCCGCTCCAGCCGGCCAAGCGCCTGCGCGGGTTTCTCATGGGCATCGACACGACGGTCCCCCGTGAGCCGGATCGCGTATGACCGTGGTGGATTCGAGCGCGTGGCTCGAGTACTTCGCCAATGGCGCGAACGCCTCCTTCTTCGCCGGGCCCATCGAGAAGACCCGGGAACTGCTGGTCCCCTCGTTGACGATCTACGAGGTATTCAAGCGCGTGCTCCAGCAACGGGACGAGAGCGACGCATTGCGGGCCGTGGCCGTCATGCAGCAGGGCTCGGTCGTCGATCTCGACGTCCGGCTGGCCTTGTCCGCGGCACGCTTGAGCATCGACACGAGGCTGCCCTTGGCCGATAGCGTGGTCCTCACCACGGCCAGGCTCCACGATGCCGTGCTCTGGACTCAGGATGCCGACTTCCAAGGCCTTGCCGGCGTGCGCTACCGTCCCAGGAAGACCTGACGGGGGCCTCGGGGGCCATCCCTCATCGAGCGGGCATCGCTCAAGGCCGGCTTCCCCGGCCGTATCCTAGCGGTGTGTCGGAGTAATCCGACCCGGCGCCGACCACCGAGCGCGTGGTGCATCGAGGAGTGCTCCGAGCGGCGGCTTCGCCGCCGCCACGACGGGGGGGCCTCGGGGGGGTCTTCCGAGACCCCCCCGAAATGACCTAGCGGCCGGTCCAGCGCGGCGGGCGTTTGTCGAGGTAGGCGGCGATCCCTTCCTGGGCATCCTCCGAGCGCGTCACGATCGTCAGGAGATCCCGCAGATACGGAAGCGCCTTCCCGTGGTCCAGCTCGAGCGCCGTGTAGAAGGCTTCCTTGGCGATCGCGAGAGCGGCCGGGCTGTGGCCCGCGAGCGTGCGCGCGAGCCCCTGGACCGTCGCCTCCAGCTCGGGTCGGGGGACGACCTGACTCACCAGCCCAATGGCCAGGGCCTCGCGCGCGGGAAGCTCCGCTCCCGACAGCACCAGCGGGAGGATCCGCTTCGGCGCCGCCGCCCGAAGGATCGGCGCCATCACCATCAGGGGCAAGAGGCCGAGCTTGATCTCGGGGAGCCCGAAGATGGCGTCCTCCGAGGCCACCACGATGTCACAGGCCGCCGCCAGCCCGCAGCCCCCGGCCAGCGCGTAGCCGTGCACCTGGCCGATCACCGGGGTCCGCATGCGCGGGATACCTTCCAGGATCCGGGCCAGCCCGCCGTATTGCGCCCGCGCCTCGAGGATCGGCGCCTCCCGGAACATGCCCTTCAGGTCGGCGCCCGCGCAGAAGGCGCGATCCCCGGCGCCGCGGAGGACGATGGCGCGGGCCTCCGCCATCCCGTCCAGGGCTTCCAGTGCGTCGCCGAGCTCCTGGACGAGCGTCCGGTTCAGCGCGTTGCGCGCCTCCGGGCGGTTCAGGGTGACCGTGGCCACGCCGTCCTGGACGGCGACGAGGATCGTCTCGTAGGTCATGCCGGCTCCGCGAGGACGAGATCCAGGAACTGCCGGAGGATGCGCGCCGTCGCGCCCCAGACGACGTCGTCCCCGTAGGCGAAGATCGCGATCGGCTGGACGGTCCCGCCGCGCTCCCAGAGCTCCTCCCGGAAGCAGGCGGGATCCAGGAGCACCCGGAGCGGGATCTCGAGCACGCGCTCGATCTCGCGCCCGTCGGCGCAGAGCGCGGGGGCGATCCGGCAGAGCCCGATCACCGGCGTGATCACGAACCTGGTGGTGGCGGTGGGCACGTCGTCCAGGAGGCCGAGGACCTCGACGCCGCCGGGGTCGAGCCCGATCTCCTCCTGCGCCTCGCGGAGCGCCGTCTCGATGCGCGAGGCATCGAAGGTCTCCACCATGCCGCCCGGAAAGGAGAATTGCCCCTTGTGGTGCGGCACCGCCTGCGTCTTCTTGGCGAAGACCAGATAGGGCTCGTCGTCGTGGTAGACGAAGAGGAGCAACACGGCCGCCGGCGCGCGGTCGTCGGCCTCCACCACCCGGCGGCTCCGCGAGTCGAGCGCCGCCTGGAGACGGGCCCGGAGGCTCTCGAAGTCGAGGGGGGGCCGAGGCTGGCTCTCCGCGTTGACCATCACCGCGCGTTCAGGGCCTCGGGGCGGTTCAGCGTGATGGTGACGACACGCTCCTGCTTGTCGTAGAGGATCGGCATGGTCCCTCCCGGGGAGAGCGGTTCCCGGACGCCGCCCAGGCGGCGCGCGTCAGTGCTTCACGAGGCCGGTCTTGAGGACGTGGGCGTTCAGCTCCCGCCCCAGGATGCGCTCGGCGAGGCGTCCCAGCTCGAGGAGCCGCTCCGGGTCGATCTCGGTCCGCCCGCCCATTTCGGTGAGCATCGCCACCAGGTCCTCGGTGCACGCGTTGCCCGTGAGCCAACCTTCAGGTCGGTCGGAATGAAGGCGTCTTCGTTCTGCAGCCCATCGCGGGCAAAGCACTCGCAGACGACCACGGCGTGCGCACGGATCATGACCACCTCGCCGACCACGGGCGTGAACCACTCCCTCGGCTCGCCCTCTTGCTGGAGGATAGCCCCCGGGCCAGCCGGTGTAAAGGCACAGCCCGGTCAGCCGAGGTGATGCGCGTCCGGGCCTCCGTGCATCCAGAGCGCCTTGTCGAGCGTACGCAGCGAGACGCGATACCGCCGGGCGAGCCCCCGCAGGCGGCCGATGTAGGCGACCCACCCGGCGGCCGTCGGCGGGAACCGTTCGCGGACTCCGAGCCGCCGGAGGGCGGCCAGGACCCGGACGTCGTATACGGGGTAGCGGCTCGGGTGCGCGAAGTGCAGGACCACCGAAGCCACGGCGAAGCCCACGCCGGAGAGTCCGCGGAGCAGCGCCAGCCGCCGCCCCTCGTCCCGGGTCAGGAACGCGGCCGCCGTGAGGCCGCGGACCCCGGCCGGGGTGTTCCTGGCGACCCGAAGCCGGATCCGGGGCGTCTTCCACTCGCCGAGCCAGACGAGGTCGGACCGCGTGAGGTACGGGTGCCCGCGCTGGCGGCGCCGCCCAAGCCGTGTCTTGAGGGCCCGCTCCGCCCGGGCCGAGGCTTGCGCTTCGGGTGTCCCATCGAAGACCCGGGCCAGGGCGAGCAGCCGCCCGCGGGTCAGGCCGGCGCCGGGGCGGCGATCCGCCGCGTCAGTCGCAATTGCACGGCGCCTCATGCAAGTCTTTCCGTTCCGCAGTCGCCGGGCGACCGGTGAAATCCCCAAAGTCGGCGGCACTGCTGGAGTTCCGCCCCGTGGCAGGGTCCTTGCTTCGTCAACGGCAGCGGACGGTAATTCGGCCCCAACTCCAACCAACTCGGGGTGATAGGCATGCGACGGCGACGTTCGCTCATCGGCGCGCTCCTCCTGCTCGGCATCATCCTCGCCCTGGCCCCGAGCCCGGCCCACGGGGGCCCGACCTTCTCGATCGGCAAGACGTCGGCCTCGTACAATCCGGTGCAGCCCGGGGTCACCACGACGATCACCACCTCGGTCACCAACACCGGGACCATCGCCTCCGGCATCATCGTCGACATGGAGATCCACGACACGGCCGGGAAGATCGTCCAGCAGTACACGCCCGGCCAGACGTTCGGAGCCGGTGAGACCAAGTCCTTCCACTGGTTCTGGACGGTGCCGCCGACCCAGGCGGACGCCACCTATGTGGTCAAGATCTACATCTTCGCCGCTCGCTGGGCCGAGCTCTACTCCTGGAACAACCACGCTCTGGATCTCACCGTCCGGCGGAGCGGACCCATCGTCGCCTTCGATATCGCGTCCATCGTCGCGCGGCCCGCCACGATCCAGCCCGGCCAGCGCGTGACCCTGATCGCCCGCGTCACCAACACCGGCACCGCCCCGGCCGCCGGCATCAGCATCCTTCTCGATCTCGAAGATCCGCTGGGCCAGGATTTTCCCGGTGACCGCCAGGGAGTGGGCAACGTGCACTTCGCGCCGGGCGAGTCCCGGACCTTCGTCTTCCAGTGGACGTCCTCGGCCCGCGCCCGGCAGGGCATCTACGGCGCCGGCGTCGGGGTCTTCGGACCCGGCTGGAAGCCGATGTATGCCTGGAAGGCGGACCACCAGGCCTTCACCCTCGGCCGGATCAGCGATCCGACGTTCACGCTTCCGCAGACCACCGCCACGCCCGCCTCGGTCGCCCACGGCGGGGCAGTCATGGTCCGGGTGGAAGTCAGCAACACGAGCGCGTTCCCCGCCGCCGCGATCGTCGTGAACGTGCAGATCCACAACAGCGCCGGGGACAAGGTCCTCCAGCAGTACGTCACCGGCCTGGCCTTCGCGCCCCACCAGACGCGGGACCTGACGTACGTCTTCCAGATCCCGCCGAGCCTGCCGGCGGGGCCGTACCGGGTGCAGATCGGCGTCTTCAACGGCACCTGGTCCAAGCTCTACGTCTATGACGCGGACGCGGCCGCCTTCACGGTAACCCCCTGAGCTGAAGTCGGAGGGGGGCATAGCCCCCCTCCGATTCCTTCCCCCGGGAAGGTCCCCCGACTCCGGGCGCCGCGCGCATTCTTTCCGGGCTGCTTGTCCCGAGTCCGGCGGCCGTCGTAGACTCCTGCCCGATGAGTCCCGCCGGCTTCGCCATCGAACCCGCCGCCCCGACCGACGCGCCGGCGGTCGTCCGGCTCATCGGCCGGGTCTTCGCCGAGTACGGCTTCGTCTTCACGCCGGCCGAGGAGGTGCCGGACCTTCTCGCGTTCGAGCGCCACTACGCCGCCCCTCACGGCGCCTTCTTCGTGGTCCGTGACGCCGGGGACGTGGTGGGATCGGTCGGCATCGAGCGGGGCGCCGGCGGCGCGGCCGAGCTCCATCGGCTCTACCTCGATGCCGGTCTCCGCGGGCGGGGTCTGGGCCGGGCGCTCGTCGAGGCGGTGCTCGGCTGGTGCCGGGCCGAGGGGATCCGTCACCTCATCCTCTGGTCGGACACGCGCTTCGACCGCGCCCACGCCCTCTACGAGCGGATGGGCTTCCAGAAGACCGGCGAGCGCGCGCTCCAGGACGCCAATGATTCGCGGGAGTTCCGGTATGAGCGTCCCGTGTGATCCGCCTGTCGCGCCGAAATCCTTTGACCCGGTGTCTCCCCCGGGGCTAGGCTGACACGGGCCCCGAGACGGTTCGCCGGGAGCGCCATGATGCTGTGTCCCCAGTGCGAGCGCAAGACGCCGTCCGACGCCGCCTTCTGCCCCGAGTGCGGGGCGAAGCTCCGGGTCGCCTGCGCTCAGTGCCGGACCCTGAACGCGGTCGGCTCCAAGTTCTGCACGAAGTGCGGCTCCGGGCTTCCGCGGATCTCCGTCTCAGACCCGGCCGTCGCCGAGCCGTCGCGGCCACCGGGTCTGCCCGTCGTGCTCGTCGCCGACGATGACCCCGCGATTCGCGCCCTCGTCTGCGACGTGCTCTCGGAAGCCGGCTTCCGGACCGTGACCGCGGGTGACGGCAACGAGGTCCTGGAGCTGGCCCGGCGGCACCGGCCGATCCTCATCGTGCTGGACATCATGATGCCGCACGTCGACGGGTACACGGCGCTCACCCGCCTTCGGAGTCACGCCGAGCTCCGGGACGTTCCCGTCCTCATCCTCACCGGCCAGCTGGGTCCTCTGTACGAGGCGCTGAGCTTCGGCGTCGGAGCCGTGGCCCACATGACGAAGCCCTTCTCGCCACGCCAGCTCATGGAAACCGTGGAGCGGCTTCTGGAGCCCGGCGGGCCGTGAGCCCCGCCGAGAAGCGCCTGTGGGTCCCGACGCGCTCCGCGCCGAACCTCAGATGGGCTTCGGCGCGCCGGCCACCGCGTGCTTGGCCGGCGCCCGCTTGGCGTGCGCCCGGGTCGCCGCCTTGTGCGCCCCGGGGTTGGACCGGCGCGCCACGCGCTTCTTGACGGCGCTCCGTCGCACGGTCTTCGCCTTCGCGCGACTGGCCTTCGCCTGGCCGTCGAGCGCCGAGGTGGACGCCGCGCTCGGCCCAGAAGTCTGAGCCGAGGCCACCGGGACGAGCGCGAACGCAGTCACCAGCATCGCCACCATCAGGAATCGCACCGCTTTCCTCCTCTCCGTCCGTTCGTCGGACGATCAGGCGCGGGACCGCCTCGTGGCCGACGCCGGCGCTGATCGCGCGATCGGGCGCCCGGCGAGTGCCGTCCTGTCCGGGTCCGGGCCGGATCGAGGAGGGCCGGCGGGGGGCCCACCGGGCCGGCTGACACCCTGAGGGCGCGGCGCGGGGTCCGAAGCTGGACGAGGACCTCGGTCAGGACGCCCAGCGCGAAGCTTCCCGCGTCCAGCCACCGGCCGAGTCGCCTCCGCCGTCCCGCCCGGATCGCCATGCTCAGCGGGCGACGCGCGCCCGCACCTCCTCGACCAGTCGTGGCACGACCTCCCCGGCCTTCCCCGGCAGCACGGCGTCGGCCAGGTGGTCGAGATGAGTCGGCATCAAGTTGACGATGACGAGCCGCGCCCCCGCCTCCTTGGCGTAGACGGGCATGTAGGCGGCGGGATAGACGACCAGCGACGAGCCGACGACCAGGAAGCACCCCGCGGCGCGCGCCCGCTCCTCGGCGAGCCGGGTTTCCTCGATGGGCATGGGCTCTCCGAACAGGATGGTGTGCGGCTTGACGATCCCGCCGCACGCGCGACAGGCCGGCACGGTCTCGCCGGTCTCGAGCCGCTCCTGGATCTCGTCCCGCGTGCAGGCCGCCGCGCAGACCAGGCAGCGCACGCGGGTGGCGTTGCCGTGGAGCTCGATCACTTTCGCGGTCGGGGTCCCGGCGCGCTGGTGGAGGTCGTCGATGTTCTGCGTGATCACGCAGTCGAGGAGTCCGAGCCGGTCGAGCGCGGTGATGGCATGGTGAGCCGGATTGGGTCGGGCCGCGCGGACGGTCGCGTAGAGCTCCCGCCCGACCGCCCAGTACCTCCGCCGCCCGTCCTCGGATCCGATGAAGCGCTGATACGAGAAGTCATCGGGATCGTGCCGGGTCCAGAGCCCACCCGGGCCTCGGAAGTCCGGGATACCCGACTCCGTCGAGACGCCCGCTCCCGTGAAAACCACGACCGGGCCCGCAGTCGCCACCAGGTCGGCCGCCCGCTTGATCAGGTCATCCATGGTAGAGGCCGCCTCCGAGCCTACCAGATGTGGGGCGCCGGCCTCCTAAGGAATTCGGTAGCCCAGCGCGTCCAGACACGCCAGTCCGTCGCGGTGGCCGAGGTCCAGCACGCGGCCGACGCGCTCGCCATCGAAGTCGAGCGGGCGGAGATGGAGCGGCTCCGACGGCCGGAGCACCCGCACCTCGACCTGGGGCGCGCGAAAGCGCGCCAGCTCGACGTCCCGCAGAACCTCGCGACTCAGCGCGATCTCGAACGCCCGCTCCAGCACCGACTGGACCGTCGCACCGGCCGGCGGCCCACTCTCGTAGCCGAGCACGACGAGCAGCCGGTCGAGCGGGTGCGCCGCGAGCAGCTCGAGGGTGGGCGCCCGCTGGATGATCCCCCCGTCGACGAGCACGGCCCCGTCGAGCCGGACGGCCGGGAAGAGAGCCGGTACGGTCACGCTCGCCATCAGGGCGTCCAGGGTGAGCGTCGCGTTGTCGAAGCGACGGGATTGACCGGAGACGAGATCGGCCGCCAGGACGAGGAGCGCCACCGGGGCCTCGCGCACGCGCGCGAGATCGACATGCTGCTCCAGGGTCCGGCGGAGCGGCGTCGGGTCCAGGAGGCTCCCGGCGTCGCGCAGGACGGCGAGGGTGAGCCACCCGGGCAAGAGACCGCTCAGGACGGTGGTCGCGCGGTACCGGAAGACATCCTCGCGCCGGACCGCCCGCCAGAGCCCGGCGAGCCGCTCGGCCTCGCCGGTCGCGACCATCACCGCGCTGAGCGCGCCGGATGAGGTCCCGGCCACCGCGGCCGGCACCACTCCCCGCTCGTGGAGGGCCAGGGCGAGCCCGGCCTCGTAGGCGGCCTTGGCCCCCCCGCCCCCGAACACGACGCCGAGGCGCAGGGTGCCGGGGGCGCGCTCGCTCGGCTCACACCCGAACGCGCTCGCGCCCGGCATCACGCAGGCGAGCGCCGCCAGGCCGAGCGCGAGCCGTGCCGTGACACGAGCGCTCGCTCGCGCCAGCACCTCAGGGCTGGCCGAGCACGGCGACGCAGGCGACCGCGCCCGGGCCGCCGAGGGTGTGGGCCAGTCCCGTGCGGGCGTTCTTGACCTGCATCCGCCCGGCCCGGCCGAGGAGCTGATCGGTGACGTTGTTGATCATCCGCACCCCCGACGCCCCCACCGGGTGCCCGCAGGACTTGAGCCCGCCGGAGGTGTTCACCGGCAGGTCACCTCCCAGCCTGGTGACGCCCCCGGCCGCCAGCCGGTGGCCCTCCCCGGGCTTGGCAAAGCCGAGATCTTCGTAGTTGATGATCTCCGTGATCGTGAAGCAGTCGTGGCACTCGGCGACGTCGATCTCCTTCGCCGGCTCGGTGATGCCCGCCATGCGATACGCGGCCCGGGCGGCCTCCCGGGTGGCCTTGAAGGACGTGAAGTTCCAGCCGGGGTCGAACTGCGTGTTCCAGTACCCGGCCGCCACGCTGAAGGCGATGCCGCGGATCAGGACGTAGGGCTTGCCGCGCGTCCGGGCCAGGTCAGCCCGGGTCAGGATGCAGGCCGCCGCTCCGTCGGTCGTCGGGCAGCAGTCGAAGAGCCCGAGCGGCTCGGCCACCCTGGGGGCCCGGGCGTGTTGCTCGGGGGTGATGGCCTTCTGGAAGTGTGCCTTGGGGTTGAGGCTCCCGTGGAAGTGGTTCTTCACCGCGACGTGAGCGAGCGCCTGCTCGTCGACGCCGTACTCCTTGAAGTAGCGGGTCGCCAGGAGGGCGAACATGCCCGGTGCCGTGCGGCCCTTGCAGAGGACCGGGTGCCCGCGCTCGACCGCCTGGGCGACCAGGCTGCCGCGGGAGGGCACCTCTCGCATCTTCTCGGCTCCGACGGCAAGCACGACGTCGTACTCCCCGGAAGCGACGGCGAGGGCGGCGTTCCGGACCGCCTCCATGCCGGACGCGCAGTAGGCGGCCACCCGCGTGATCGGGATCGGCGGCAGGTTCAGCGTGTCGCCCACGAAGGTTCCGGCGTTGCCCTCGTATCCATAGAGGAAGGGCTCGTAGGTCCCGAGCCAGCCGGCCTGGATCTCGGCGGATCCGACTCCCGCGTCGGCCATGGCGGCGGACGCGGCCTCGTACACCATGTCGGAGTAGGATTGGTGGAAGTTCTCACCGAACTTGATGGTGCCGGTTCCGATGATGGCGACCTGGTTCGCGAGTCCCATCGATGCCTCCCCGCCTATGTCCCGGCCAGGTACATGACGCGGGTCGGGTTCGGCTGCTCCACCCGCCTCACGGTCCGGAAGCCCGTCCCCTCCAGGAGCTCCTGGAGCTCCGGGACCGTGATCATCCCGCAGCCCACGAGGACTTCGTGGTGCTGGATCCCCGCCAGCATGCGGTAGGCCGGGTGAGCGCGGTACTCCTCGATCGTCCCCGGGTACGGGAGCTCCGAGATCAGGAGCGCGCCTCCCGGCCGAAGCGCCCGCCGGACGCGCGCGAGCACCGCTTCCCACTCGGGCCGCTCACCCGTCTCGTGGAGCGCGATGTTCATCACCACGAGATCGAAGCGGTCGACGAACTCCATGGCGAGGGCGCTGGTCGGCTCGACGCGCACCCGGTCGCCCACCCCGGCTTCCGCCAGATTCTGCGCCGCCAGCGCGAGCATCGGCGGATCCACCTCGAGCCCGAGGCCGTGCGCACGCGGGAAGCGCCGGCTGAGGTGGATGAGGCCGTAGGCGGCGCCGCACCCGACGTCGAGGATGGCTCCGCCCTCGTCGAGCCGCCGGATCACCGCGGGAGCCTGGGGCAGGACGATCTCCGCCATGATGGCGAAGTCCGGCTTGGTCGTCTCCATGATCCCCCGGATCAGCTCCGGCGAGTGGTCCTTCCGGGGGAACGCGGCGCCGTCTCGCAGCCGGGCCGGGAAGGCGGCGAAGTCTTCCGTGAAGGCGACGCTGATCTCCACGCGGCCGCCGAGGTACTGGGGGTCCGCCGGGTTCAGGAGAAGGTCGCCGACGTGCGGCGCCAGCCGGAAGCCGACGTGGGGATCGTAGTCGAGGAGCTCGTACGCGTACGCCGCCCGGCACCAGACGCGGACGTAGCGCGGCTCGTACTCGAGCCGCTTGGCCAGCGCATCGGCCGTGATGCCGGGCGCCGCCTCCTGGACCGCCTGGAAGAGTCCCGCTTTCCGTCCGACGGCGGCCACCCACGTGCCCTGGAAGCCGCCCAGATAGCCGAAGAGCTTCCCGAACTGCGCGTCGCGGGTCGGCATCCGCGTCGCGGTCAGAACCGGAGGCGCAGGACGGCCGGCCGGGCGTCCCCGCGCGGCACGAGGAGCAGGAGGAGATTGTACTCGTCCCGGCCGAGCTTGAGCCCGTCCGGATCACCGAGTCCCTTCATCAGGGCGGGCATGGTATTGGAATGGCCGACGATCAGGACGCGATCCTGGGCGTGGCGGGAGCGGAGCGCGGCGACGAGCGTGTCCATGTCCTTGTCTTCGTACTGGGCGACCCGCTTCATCTCGATCTTGAGCGCCTTCGCCAGCGGCTCAGCGGTCTTGATCGTCCGCTGGAGGTCGCTGACGTAGATCGCCGTGATCCCGGCGTCCTTCAGCAGACTCGCCAGCAGCTCGGCCCGACGCACTCCGGCCTCGGAGAGGGCGGAGTCCTGTGAGTCGTCCTGTCGCTCGGCGTGCCGCACGACGAACACCGCCTGCTGGGCCTCGGCAACCAGCCCCGACACGGCCAGGAGCGCCACGATGCAGCAGCCCAGCCAGACCCGCCGCCCCATCACATACCTCCGGTTCCGGCCCGCGATCGCCTCGAGGATCCTGGGTGGCCTCAGCTTAGCACGGCCAGGGCCGGCCGTCCCGGGCACGGAGGGCAGCGCGCGCGTCAGCCCACGACGGGCCGGCGCCGCGATGAATGCCGAACGGAGGACGATCGTGAGCCAGGCGACGGCCTGAGCCGGCCAGGCCCTCAACGCGCGGCGGGATGAACCCCCAGGACGCCGCGGACCGTATGCCCCTCCTCGCGGGCGGCGTCGGAGACCGCCTCGACGGGCTTCTCCGGCAGGCGCCAGGTGAAGAACTCGCGGAGGGGAGCGCGACCGGCGTCGGGCGGGACGATGAATGGAACAGACAGGCGTGCCGCCACGAACCCGAGGCGGGCGCGGTAGACGAAGCAGTACGTGAGGACGGGCCGCCGCAGGAGCAGTTCACCGTTGACGATGATGTCCAGCACGAGGTGGAGGAGCGCCCCGGCGACGTAGCCGTGGAGTCCCGGCCGGGGCCACGCCACGGCCAGCGCGGTGAGGAGCCCCAGCAGCTCCAGCGAGTGGAGCGGCAGGACGACCCGCCGGTAACGATGGGTGAAGTAGTAGCGCAAGAACGCGGACGGGCCGGGGTGGCGCCACTGGCCCTCCACGAACAGGTAGTCCAGGTAGTGATCCACGTCGATGAGGAAGGCCCCCGCCACGCAGCCGGCCGCCAGCTCGGCGGAGCCGGTGGCCGCGTAGCCGCCGGCGCCGAGCGCCACGGCCGTGGCGAGATGGCCACCCGGTCTCACGGGCTCACCCGGATGTCCTGACGACGGACACGCATCACCATCGCCCTCCTGAATGAGCAAGAACGGTGCCCGGGAAGGACCGAAGAGTTACCGGCGTTTTCATGCGCTTCTTCGCACCGGCCGTCCGAGCATCCCGCCTGTGCCCATGCAATTCTTGCCAGTAACCTGGGCGCATTCTGGTCAGTAAAATCCCTACCCCGGCCATCCCCCTAGATCAACGAACGCGACTGGCCGCCGTCGACATTGAGGCAGGCCCCGGTGACGAGACTGGCCGCGTCGGAAGCGAGAAAGGCGACCACGCGCCCGACTTCCTCCGCCCGGCCGAACCGCCCCAGAGGCAGATCGGCCTTCATGAACGCGGCGATCCCCTCGGGATCCTCCCGGACCCGCCGCTCCCAGCCCCCGCCGGGAAAGAGGATCGAGCCGGGCGCGACGGCATTGACGCGGATCCCCTGCGGGGCGAGCTCGAGAGCCAGCGCTTTCGACATGGCGATCTCGGCCGCCTTGGCCGCCATGTAGGTAGGCCGGCGGACGTAGGCCCCGCCCCACTCGCGCCCGTAGATGGAGACGATGTTGACGATGGCGCCGTTCCCCCGGGCGCGCATGTGGGGAACCACGAGGCGGCTGGCCCGCACGGCCGGGATCAGGTTCAGGTCGACCGCCCGCTGCCAGTCCTCGACGCTCGTCTCCTGAAACGAGGTCCCCGTCGAGCCGCCGACGTTGTTGACGAGGACGTCGATCCGGCCGAACGCCGCCAGCGTCGTATCGATCACGTCGCGCACCCCGGGCTCGGTCGTGACGTCGGCGCCGACCGCGACCGCCTCGACGCCGAGTGCCCGCACCTCGGCCGCCGCCGCCTCCAGAGCTTCCTTGCCTCGGGCGCAGAGGCCGATGCGGCAGCCCTCTCGCCCCAGCTCGATGGCGATGGCCCGGCCCAATCCCCGGCTCGCCCCGGTGACGACTGCCGCCTTGCCGCGCAACCCGAGGTCCATCGTGGGCCGCAGTGTAGCAGATTCCCGGAGTCGGGATCCGTCCCGCCGGGCGAGTGGGGGAGTGGCCTTGACGGCCATCGCGGTGCGGCGTAGAGTCCGGCCACGGCGGCTCATCAGGGCGGCTCGCCCAGCCCGACGCGTGGCCCGAGGCTCGGCCGGAGGGAGGTGTCCCATGGCGATCGTGACCATATCGTGCCAGATGGGGTCGGCTGGCTCGTCGATCGGCCAGGCGCTCGCCGAGCGTCTCGAATACCGGTACGTCGACCAGGACATGATCTCGCGGGCGGCTGCCCAGTACGGGGTGCTCGAGGCCAAGCTCACCGACCTGGACGAGACCAAGCCGTCCTTCTTCGAGCGCTTCGACGTGGAGACACGCCACTACGTCACGGTCCTCCAGTCGGCTGTCCTCGACGTGGCCGAGCAGGACAATGCCGTCATCATGGGCCGGAGCGGTCAGGTCCTCCTGCAGCGGATCGCCCACGTGCTCCGGGTCTTTGTCCGCGCCCCCTTCGACCTGCGTGTCCGCCGCGTGATGCGGAAACTCGCCGACCAGGGCGAAGCCGTGGATGCCCGGACGGCGGCGGAGATCGTGCGGCGAAACGATCAGGAAAAATACGGGCGCATGCGGTACCTGTTCGACGTCGACTGGAGCGACCCGGCCCTGTACGACGTCGTGATCAACACCGAGAAGGTCGTCCCCGAGGCCGCCGTCGAGGTCATCCTCGGTTCCCTGGGGCGCCCGGAGCTGGTCGCCACCGACGCCTCGCGCCAGACCGTGCGGGACCGTGCTCTGGCCTCCCGTGTCCGCACGGCCCTCGCCGCCCACCCCGAGATCCGCAAGTACCGGATCAACGTCGAAGCCGATCGGGGCGTCATCCGGCTCGAGGGCACCGCGGCCCTCGAAAAAGCGGCCGAGGTGGCCCGAACGGTGCCCGGCGTGGTCGAGGTCAAGGGACAGCTCCTGGAGGTGCCTCCGATCCCGCCCTTCGTGGCGTGAAGCCGCGGACGTGACGCGGGACCTCCCTCCGCTCGGCGTGGCCGTGGCGGCGGGATCCCCGCCACTGGTGGCCCCGGCGCCGGAGTCGGTGTCGTTCCCGAGCGAGGACGGCGCGACGATGCTGGTCGGCTACCTCTTCAAGCCAGCCCACTCCTGCCCCTGTCCGGCGGTGGTCATGATGCACGGTCGTGGCGGCGCCTTCTCGACCCGGACCAGCGACGTCTACGACGGTGGCGCGCTGTCCGGGCGGCACCGGGAATGGGCCACGTTCTGGGCCGACCGCGGGTATGTCGGTCTCCACGTGGACAGCTTCGGGCCGCGCGGCTACCCGCACGGCTTCGCGGCCGGGACCTATCAGGCGCGTCCGCCGGGGCTCAGCGAGCTGACGATCCGACCCCTCGACGCCTACGGGGCGGTGAGATTCCTCCGGTCCCGCCCCGAGGTGATCCCCGATCGCATCGGCCTGCACGGCTGGTCGAACGGCGGGACGGCGGCGCTGGCCGCGATGGCCGCCGACGCGCCGGGCATCCGCGACCCGACGCCGGCCACGGGGTTCCGCGCCGCCGTGGCCTTCTACCCGGCCTGTGGCCTGGGGGGACGATACGCGGCCGGTTATCGGCCGTACGCTCCGGTCCTGGTGCTCGTGGCGACGGACGACGAGGAGGTCTCACCCCAGCGCTGCGAGAAATTCGTTGCCGCAGGAAAGGCGGCCGGGGGCGCCATCGAGATCGTCAGCTACGCGGGGGCCCAGCACGCCTTCGACGATCCCGGCCCGGGCAAGCGCGGCCGCGAGGCGAACCGGCTCGCGACGATCGACGCCCGGAATCGCGTCGCCGAATTCTTCGAGCGCCATCTCCAGCGGTTCGGCGCGGCCATGGGAGAGCCCCCATGACGCGCTACATGAGCCCCGTGAGCCGCCAGACCGGTACGCTCGCCAGCAGCGCCAGGATGCGGTAAAGCGCCTCCAGGACGAGCGGCCGCCGGGCCTGGGCGTGGCTGAACAGCTCGCCTTCGCTCGCGAAGTAGATGATGGCGTAACCCGAGTTGACGTAGGGCAGGATCGTGTGGTCGCCGGCCACCAGCGCGACCAGGACGGGGATGAAGGGGTGGAAGCCCAGGCCGGCGGCCAGCGGCATCGTGACGAGCGCCAGCAGGGTCGAAGCCGTCATCCAGGGCACGAAGAAGTGGAGGACGAAGGCGACCGCCGACACGACCAGGACGAAGCCGAAGGGGTTGCGGACCAGCTCCGGCATGCCGCGCTGGACGAACTCGCCGAGCCAGGTGTCGATGTGGAGCGTCTCGAAGACGCCGCCCAGGCTCAGGATCACGCCCGAGTAGACGAGGAGCCCGAGGGTGCCGCCGCCCTGGACGGCGCTCTGGTCGAGGGCGCCCACGATGAACAGGCCGAGGAAGACCCCCACCGAGAGCCAGACCGGCGCGATCCCATGCCACTCGCGGGTGGCGAACCCGACGACGAGCACGAGCAGCGCGGCCGCGCTCCAGAACTCGTTCCGGGTGAGCGGACCGAGGAGGGCGTGCTGGAACCGGATGGCGTGCAGGTCCACGCGCGCCTGGCGGTGCGGCTCGAAGAGCGCCAGGATCGTCAGGTAGTTGAGACCGAAGACGATGACGAAGACCGGGAGCGCCACAAAGAACCATCGCCACCAGGTGATCGCATGTCGGGCGTCAGGCGGAAGGAGGCTGTGGACGACGAGACCGGTGAACGTTCCGGTCAGGAACAGCTCACCCATCTGGAGGAAGCTGAAGAACGTGAGGAGCCCGATGGCGGCCGAACCCGGGCTCTGCCGCTGAAAGCCCATCGCGTCGGAGATGCCGCGCGCGATCGGCACGCCGAGGGCGATCCGGGTGGCGCCGCTGGTGAGGCCGGCGGTCATGAAGACCCCGGACGCGCACAGGACGAGGCTCTGGATCAGGAAGCTCGGCCGCAGGTGCTGGAGGGAAAGCAGGACCAGCCGGAACATGAGCCCCGAGCGCGAGACCGCGGTCCCCACCGCCAGGAGCGTGAGGATCATGATCCAGGCCGGCGTGGCGAAGCCGGCCAGCATCGCGCCGGGCGGGACGAGCCCCGGCACCGCCAGGGCGAGGGTCAGCAGCAGCACGACCACGTAGTCGGGAAGCACCCCCGCCACCAGGAGCGGCACCGTGGCGACGATGGCGGCGAGCGTCGCCAGTCCTGGCCGGTCGAGGCCGGGTGGCGTGGGCGCGAGCCACCCCAGCGCGAAGACCACCAGGGCCAGGGCGGCGCCGACGCCGCGCAGGCTGGCGGCCCCGCGCCATCGCCCCCGCAACCCCTCGACGCTGGCGACGCCACCGGCAGCGCTCGGCGCCGCGGGTCGGGGACGCTCGAGACGGGCCCGTAGCGCCTGCAGCCGCTCGCTGAGCGCCGGGTCCGTCCCGGCCGCCTGAACCAGCCAGCGCTCGACGTCCGCCGGCGTCACGGTGGTGGCCAGGCGCGCCTCGTCCTCGACGAGCCGCTGGACGGCTCGCGCCGTCGCCCGGGCGGCCAGCTCGAGGTCGAGGGCGCCGGCCGGATCGCCGGCCGCGGCCAGCTCGCCGGCCGCGGCCTCGCACCAGGCCGGATCCGGCGCCGCGCCGCTGCCGGCCAGTAGCGCGGCGAAGGCCCGGTCCACCGCGGCCCGGTCCCCTTCCCGACGCACGAAGCCGGGCAGCGCCTCCAGCTCCACGAGCGCCGCCGACAGCCCGGTTCGCCGGCACGCTTCGCTCAGGGCCCCGCTCGGCCAGTCCCCGCGCAGGACCACCCCCGCCATGAGGCGGCTGGCGTCCGGCGACATGGCCGCCAGCGCGTGCCGCAGCAGCGCCTGCGCGACTCCCCGGAAGACCGCCGCGTCCTGGTTGGTGGCCGCGAGTCGGAGGCCGAGCGAGCGCTCGATGCTGGCGGCGATCGGTCGCTCCTGGCCGAGAAGGGCCTCGAAGCGCTTCCGCGAGAGCCGCCAGACGGTGACGTCGGTCTCGGCGATCACCGTGGCCGTGCGCGGCGAGTCGGTCAGCAGCGCGACCTCACCGAAGCATTCTCCGGCGTCGAGGACCGTGAGCGGAGTCCCGTCGCCCGCCGTGACCTCGGTGAGCACCGCCACCCGACCGGCCTTGATGACATAGAAGCTGTCGCCGGGATCGCCCTGGCGGACGATCACGTGGCCCGGCGGGAACCGGAGCTCCTCCAGCTCGCCGGCGAGCCGGGCCAGGTCGAGACGCCCGAGATGGGAAAAGAGCGGGGTACGGGCGAGGGCCGTGGCCGAGTCGAGTCGCGTCGCGTCCTGCATC
>DASYQW010000202.1 GCA_036005065.1 Candidatus Methylomirabilota bacterium
GACCCCGCGAGGAATCGGATCACCAGCCAGACCCCGAAGCGCTGCCCGGTCACCGACACCATGGTCACCGTGGGGTTGAGCCCCACCAGATCGAGCGCCCCGGCCTTGGTTCGGCGGAGCACGTCCATCGCCCGGAGGAGCTCGACGTTGGTGAGCCCCTCGAAGCGCGGCGTCCCCTGCATGGCGACGTAGCCCCCGTCCAGGACGTCGAAGTCGACGCTCACGTAGATGGCGGCGCAGCCGTTCCCGGCCACCTCCACGGCGTTCTCCACCACCTCGACGATTCCCTGCCGCCGGACGTCCTCCAGCGTGAACACGGTGAGGCCGTGCTTCTCCGCGAACTCCCAGTCATCGAGCCGCAGGTAGCCGTTGGTCCCGATCCACGCCATGTGCCGGGCGTCGACGGCCTGGGAGTCGAGGATACGCCGCGCGGTCGTGCCCCGCCACACGGTGCCCCAGACCGGGTCGCGCTCGCCCAGGTCCAGCTGGCTCGAGAACTGGACGTAGCCGATGGGCCGACCGGTGCGCTCCCGAACGGCGTCGGCGAAGCCCTGGACCAGCGGGCCGGTGACGAGGTGGTCGCCGCCGAGGATGACCGGCAGCGCTCCCCGCCGCGCGATCTCGCCCATCGCCTCCCGGAGCGCGGCCTCGGTCCGGGGCCAGTCCAGCGGGTACGCGTTGAGGTCCCCGAGGTCCAGGATCCGCAGCCGGCCGGGCCGCTTCATCCGATCGCCGGTGATGATCTCCACCATCTCGCCGCGGGAAAACGCCCCCGCGTAGTACTGGGAGGTCTCCCGGTAGGCCCGGGGGGCGAACCGGGCCCCGACCAGCCCCGCGCAGGAGAGGTCGTAGGAGACGCCGGCGACCGCGACCATGCCCTCGCGGAGGTGCTCCACGTCGCCCTCCGGCACCCCCAGGAACGTGAGGATGCCCGGTGTCTCCGGGTATGGCGGCTCTCGCTCGCTGGTCATGGCGGCCTCGGCCGGTCAGGCCCCGAACACCCGGGGGGCGATCAGCTCGACGATGGCCTCGGCCGCCAGCCGCTCCGACCGGCCCCGCTGGTCCAGGCCTGGCGCGACCTCGACCACGTCCAGCGCCGCGATGTGGCCGGCGTGGGACAGCTCCCGCATCAGCGCCAAGACCTCGGCCGGGGTGAGCCCGCCCACCAGGACGTCCCCGGTCCCCGACGCGTATCCCGAGTCCACGACGTCGATGTCGAGGCTCAGGTAGACGGCCTCGCACCCCGCCCCGGCCGCCGCCAGCGCCCGCTCGATCGTGCCCCGGGCGCCGGCCGCTCGGGCGTCGTCCGCGGTGATGACGGTCATGCCTTGAGCGCGGGCGAACTCCCACTCCGGATAGGTGACATATCCCTGGGTGCCGACGAAGGCGACGTTCCTCGGGTCGACGCTCCCGCCCTCCACGAGCCGCCGGATCGTCGCCCCGTGCCAGTCGGGTCCCCACACGGCATCCCGCTCACCGAGGTCGAGCTGGGTCGAGAGCTGGATCAGGCCCACCCGCTTGCCGATAGCCTCGACGACCCCCTGGACGAGCGGGACCGTGATGAAGTGGTCGCCGCCCAGGACGACCGGGAACGCGCCCCGCCGGACGATCGCCGCCGCCGCCCGCCGACAGGTGTCGAGCGTCCGGGCGAGGTCCATCGGGTAGACGGGCAGGTCCCCGACGTCGACCAGCTGCGCCCCGGCGGGAAGCCGCAGGATGCGCCCGGTCCCCACGTGGATCACGGCCTTGCTCGTCGAGGCATAGAGGTCGTAGGTGAAGTCGACGCTCGCCTCGCGGATCCCCTTCGGCCCCTGCCGGACGCCTTGCCGCGAGCTCGACGTCCCGTCGTGGGCCACGCCGGCCACGGCGACCATTCCCGCCCGCAGCGCCTCGAACGTGCCCTCCGGCATCCGAGCGAAGGTGTTGACGCCGGCGAACGACGGCAGCAGGTCTCGCGTGTACATGGCGAACCCCCTACTCCCGGACAGCCGGGGCAACCCCGCAATCCGGCACCACCGACTCGAGCCGCCCCAGTACATCCAGCGGGTGGTGACAGTAGATCACGTGCTCCCGCCCCGCGGCGACCGCCGGTGGCGGCTCCTCGTCGCACACCGGCCCCAGCTTGATCGGACACCGCGCCTTGAAAGGGCATCCTCGTCCGTCCGGCAGCAGGTCGGGCGGCGCGTCGCGGAGCCGGAGGCGCTCCGCCCGTCCCTCTCCGACGTCGAGTCGCGGCACCGCCGAGAGGAGCGCCTGCGTGTAGGGGTGGTAGGGCGGCTGGAGGACGGCGCTGGTCGGGCCGACCTCGCACAGCCGGCCGTGGTACATGACCGCGATCCGGTCGGCGAGGTACGAGACCACTGAGAGGTCGTGGGAGATGAAGAGCAGGCTCACCCCGAGCTCGGCCCGGAGATCGGACAGGAGGTTCACGATCCCGGCCTGGAGCGAGGCGTCCAGCGCCGAGACCGCCTCGTCACAGACCACGAACCGTGGGCTGGAGGCGAGCGCCCGGGCGATGCCGACCCGCTGCTTCTCGCCGCCACTCAGCTGGTGGGGGAGGCGCTCGGCGTAGGCCACGGGCAGCTTCACCAGCTGGAGGAGCTCCCTCACCCGCGCCGGGATGCGGGCCGGGTCCATGACCCGGAACAGCTCGAGCGGACGGCCGAGGATCTCCCCCACGCGCTTGCGGGGGTTGAGCGAGGAATCCGGGTTCTGGAAGACGATCTGGGCCCGCCTCCGGAATGCCCGGATCTCCTCGTCCGTGAGGTCGCCGAGCCGGCGCCCCTCGAACTCGATGATCCCCGAGGTTGGATCGAGCAGGTGGAGCAGGCAGCGGCCCAGGGTCGTCTTGCCGCTCCCGCTCTCGCCGACCAAGCCCAGCACCTCTCCCGCCGCGATCTCCAGCGAGACGCCGTCGACCGCGGCCAGGCGGCGCGGCTCGTACCGGAAGCGGAGCCGGCCGCCCTCCGACACCGCGAGATGGATCGATGCCCAGAACCCGCCGATCCGGAACACCTTGCGCACGTCCCGGCCCCGGAGGAGCGGCGCGCCCGGTGCCCCATCGCGCTGCCGGACCGAGCCGGCCGGCGCCCGGGCGCTCGAGCCGCCATCCCCGGCGGGTGCGGTCCAGGCGAACCCGGCCACATCATGCGCCCGCCAGCAACGGGCGACCCAGTGGTCGCTGATCCGCACGTCGACCTGCGGCTCGCGGGCGCAGCGATCGTGGCGGAAGGGGCACCGCGGCTCGAACAGACAGCCCGGCGGTGGCTCGGTGAGGTCCGGCAGCCGGCCAGGGATCGGCTGGAGCCGGCGCGAGCGCCAGTCCACGCTGACCGTTGGCAAGGAAGCCAGGAGGCCCTTCGTATACGGGTGGACAGGCGCCTTGAAGAGCTCGGCGGCCGAGCCCCGCTCCATGAGCTGGCCCGCGTAGAGCACACCCACGTGATCGCAGAGCCGGCTCACCACGGCCAGGCTGTGGCTGATGTACAACAGGCTCAGCCGGTGACGGGCCTTCAGCTCTTCCAGCAGATCGAGGAGCTGGGCCTCGACCGTCACGTCCAGGGCCGTGGTCGGCTCGTCGAGGATGAGCAGCGACGGCTCGCACGCGATGGCGGCGGCGATCAGGGCGCGCTGCTGCATGCCGCCGCTCAGCTGGTGGGGGTAGGCCTGGGCCACGTCGCGCGTCCGGGTGATCCCGAGCTCGGCCAGGAGCTCTCGGGCGCGCCCCAGGGCCCCGCCGCGCGACAGGCCCCGGTGCTGCTCCAGGGGCTCGGCGATCTGCCGGCCGACCCGGATGGACGGGTTGAGGCACGTCCCCGGGCTCTGAAAGACCGCGCCGATCCGGTCCCCCAGGAGCTTCCGCCGCGCCGTCTTGCCCAGGCGCGAGAGGTCCTGGCCTTCGAAGACGATCACGCCGCCGTCGACGCGCGCCTCCGGCGCCAGCAGGTCCAGGATCGCCGCGGCGATCGTGCTCTTGCCCGACCCCGACTCGCCGACCAGCCCCACGCCCTCCGCCGGCTGGATCGAGAGCGACACTCGGGAGACGGCCTCGATGGGCCCGTACGGCGTGTCGTAGGAGACCGACAGGTCCCGGACCTCGAGGAGCGGCGCGCCGGCCATCTCTAGCGCCGCCCCCGGCCCTTGGGATCCAAGAGCTCCCGCAGGCCGTCCCCCACGAGGTTCACCGCCACGACCGTGATGCACATGGCCGCCCCCGGCACCAGCGCGATCCAGGGAGCCTGATCGAGGAACGACCGCGCCTCGCTGATCATGAGGCCCCAGTCCGCGGCCGGCGGCCGCACGCCGAGCCCGAGGAAGCTCAGCACCGCCCCGACCAGGATGGCGAAGGTCACGCGGAGGCTCGCCTCGACGATGATGGGCGGCCAGGCGTTGGGCAGGAGCTCGTGGAGCACGATGTACCAGGCGGTCTCGCCGCGGGCCTGCGCGGCCTGGATGAACTCCTGTCCGCGCAGGTCGAGCACCACGCTCCGCGTGATCCGGGCCAGTCCCGGCGTGAACAGGCATCCAATGGTGACGGTGGTCTTCCAGAGCGCGGGCGGAGTGACGGTCAGGATCAGCATGACGAAGATCACCGGCGGGAACGCCACGATGACGTCGAGGGACCGCATGATGAGCTCGTCGACCCGGCCCCGGAAGTGCCCGGCGATCAGCCCCAGCGGGACACCGAAGGCCAGGTTCACCAGGGTGGCGGCCAGACCGATGAACAGGGACAGCCGGCTCCCGTCCAGCGTCCGGCTCAAGACGTCCCGGCCCAAATCGTCCGTCCCGAGCCAGTACGTGGCGCCCGGGGCCTTCAGGCGATCCCGGGCATGGATCTCGTCGTAGGGGTACGGCGCGATGTACGGTCCCAGGACGGCCAGGGCCACGATCGCCCCCAGGACGATGGAGCCGGCGATCAGGTTCGCCGGGATCCGCCGCCGTCGTGGCCGGCTTCGCACCCCGGCTCGCCCTGCCGCGGGTCCGCCCGTCAGCCGCGCGGCGTCAGCTGACGACCCGTCCATACCGGATCTTGGGATTGAAGTAGGCGTACAGGAGGTCCGCCCCCAGATTGGTGACCGCGTAGATCACGGTCAGGATGAGCACCATCGCCTGCAGCATGGGGAGGTCGTGGTGCTCGATCGACGACAAGAGGTGGCGCCCCATCCCGGGGAAGCCGAACACCGATTCGATCACCACGATCCCCCCGATGAGGAAGCCGACGTCATTGGCGAGAATGGTGATCGTCGGCAGCAGCCCGTTACGGAGGGCGTGGCGGACCAGCACCGTGCGCTCGGGGATCCCCTTGGCCCGGGCGACCTTGACGTAGTCGCTGCCCAGCACCTCCAGCATGCTCGAGCGCGTCATCCGCAGGACGTGCGCGATCAGGGTCAGCGAGAGCGTGACCACGGGCAAGATCAGGTAAGACAGGAACCGCCCCAACCCCGCGTTCGGCGGGGCGTAGCCGAAGGAAGGCAGCCAGTGGAAGGCGCCGGCGAACACCACGATCAGGATGACGGCCCAGAAGAACTCCGGCACCGAGATGCCGAGGTAGCCGAACAGCGACACGGCGTGGTCGAACGGCGTGCCCTTGCGGACCGCGGCGAGAACGCCGAGGCCGATCCCGACCAGGGTCACACACGCGAGCGACACCCCGGCCAGGACCAGCGACTTCTGGAGCGCGGGCCACACGACGGTGGCCACCGGCTGCTGGGTGACCAGCGATTCGCCCATGTCGCCGCTGAAGAACTTCGACGCCCAGCGCCAGTACTGCACGGGAAGCGGGTCGTGGAGCCCCAGCTTCTTCTCCATGGCGGCCTGGGCCTCCGGCGTCGCGTACTCGCCCAGGATCATCGTGACCACGTTGCCGGGCAACAGGTGTGTGGCGGCAAAGACCAGCACCGACATCACCGCCACCATCACGATGATGGCGCCGATACGCTGGATGACGTAGATAGGCACGGCTAGGTCATTTCGGGGGGGTCTCGGAAGACCCCCCCGATTCCCCCCCGTCGTGGCGGCGGCGAAGCCGCCGCTCGGAGCACCTCGATGCGCCACACGCTCGGTGGCCGGCGCTGGGTTACTGGGACACACCACCGGGCTGGGGGCGGGGCCGGACGGCGCCCCGCCCCCTCAGACGGCGGGCTCCGCCGTCAGTTCCCCAGCGTCACGCTCTTGACGTCGAGCCACATCCGCGGGTGCGACTTGAAGCCCTTCACGAGCTTGTGCACCCCGTTGGCGTGCGTCTTCACGTAGAGGACGGCGCCGGGACCTTCGTCGACGACGATCTTCTGGACCTCGCCGTAGAGCTCCTTTTGCTGCCCGGTGTTGGTCGTCTGGCGAGCCCGGGTGAGGAGGTCGTCCATCCTCTTGTTGCTGTAGTGCCAGAGGTTCTGGTTCCACGACCCGTTGGAGTGATACCAGTGGTAGAGCATGGCGTCGGGGACCGCGCGACCGTAGAAAGTGGTGATCGCCAGCGGCACCTTGCCCTCCACCTCCGCGTAGAACTTGTCCGCCGGCACGCCCTCGAGGTCGATCTTCACGCCGGCCGCCTTGACCTGGTCGCGGATCGTCACCGCGGCCCGCTGCGCTTCGGTGTCTCTCGCGGCGTAGTAGAGCTTGAGGTCCGGGCCGCTCGTGATCCCGGCTTCCTTCAGGAGCTGCCGGGCCTTGGCCGGATCCGGCTTCGGGATGGGAATGTCGGACCGGTAGAAGGGATGGCCCGGCGGGATCGGCGAGTGGGTGGCGACCGCGTTGCCCAGCGTCGCCAGCTCGGCGATGGCCGGCTTGTCCAGCAGGTGGAAGAACGCCTGTCGCACCCGCACATCGTTGAACGGCGGCTGGCCGTTGTGCATGATCAGCCCGATCCAGGTCGCGGATGTCGTCATGTCGACGGCGGCGGTGTCGCTGCCCTTGAGACTCTGCTGCTGCTCGGCGCTCGCCGCCCAGACGAGATGCACCTCGCTGGACTTGAGGGCCGCCACCGCGGTGGCGCGCTCGGGGATGATGCGGAACGTCACCTTGTCGAGCTTGGGGAGCCCCGGCTCCCAGTAATTGGGGTTCTTCTCGAGGACCACCCGGTCCTCCGGCTTGAACTCGACGAACTTGAAGGGACCGGTGCCCACCGGGGACTTGGCCAGCTGCTCGTCGCCCACCCCGGCCGGCAGGATCCGAGCCTGGTAGTCGGCGAAGATGGCGGCCAGCTCGCCGTAGGGCTCCTTCAGGGTGAACCGCAGCGTGTACTTGTCGACGGCCTCCATCCTGTCCACGATCCCGAAGCCGCCCCGGAGGGGCGACCCTACCTTGGGATCGAGGATGCGGTTGACGGTGTGGATCACGTCCCCGGCGTCGAGCTCCTTGCCGTTGTGGAATTTGACGCCCCGGCGCAGCTGGAAGGTCCAGGTCTTGAGGTCGGGGCTCACGTCCCACTTGGTCGCCAGGTCCGGCTCCACCGTCATGTTGCGCCCGATGGCCGTCAGGCCGTTGAACACCAGCATCGCGTAGTTGTACTCGGCCCCGGTCTTCATCCGCGGTGGGTCCAGGGTCTTCAGATCCATCCACACGCCCACGACCAGGTTGGACTCAGCCGCCGCCGGGTCGGGCAGCGCGGCTCCGAAAAGCACCATGACACCGATGAGCGCGCCGAACACGTATGCTCCCCGTCTCCACATCGCCAAGCTCCTGTTCTCTGGCGGCTGTTGGGCTCAGTAGTCGTCTTCGCGTCGGCTCAGGACCTCGCGGTCGAAGATGCGCGGCGCGATGAAGTGCGTGATCAGCTCCGCCGCCAGGCGCATGCTCCGACCGCTCGGATCCAGGACCGGGGACACCTCCATCAGGTCGATGGCTCCCACGTTCGCCTCCCGCAGCACTCCCAGCACCTCCCGCATCTGGCCGGGGGTCATCCCGCCGATGACCACCCCGCCGGTCCCCGGCACGTAGGCGGTGTCGATCACGTCGATGTCGAACGAGACGTAGACGCAGTCCGTCCGCTCCCCGGCGATTCCCGCCGCCCGCTTGGCGACCTCGACCGCCCCCAGTCGCCGCACGTCGGCGTGGGTGAGCGCGGTCGAGCCGTTCCGCTTGAGGGTGGACCACTGCTCCTGGCTCACGTACCCGTGCACGCCGACGAACACCATGTTCCGCGGGTCCACCACGTCCAGCTCCGAGACGCGCCGCGCGTTCGATCCGTGGAAGCGCTTCCCCCAGACGGGGTTGTCGTAGGCGAAGTCGAGGTGGCCGTCGATGTGGATGTAGCCCACTCGCCCCACGTTGAGCGGCAGCCCCTCGCTGAAGCCCCAGAAGGACGGGTACGAGATGTAGTGGTCACCGCCCAGCAGGACCGGGAAGGCCCCGCGGCGCGCCAGCGTGCGCATCGTGGAGCGGACCGACTCCGTGGTCTGCTCGAGGTCGTTCGGGAACACCGGCGCGTCGCCTACGTCGACCACCCGCGGCGTCCCTGGGAGAATCAGCGCGGTCCGGGCATCCTCGCTCAAGGCCCGGCCGGGCGCCCGGGCGAATGACTCGGCAATGTCCGCCGAGGCGGCCCGAATGCTCCGGGGGCCGTAGCGCGTCCCCAGCCGCGTCGTGTGGGTGCTGTCGTGCGGCACCCCGACCAGGGCGACGCAGCCGGCGGAGACCTCCTCGGGCGCCATCAGCGGCGCGTTGAGGAACGTCCCGTAGCTCATGTCGTCACCCGCTTGGCCAGGAGCCGCAGCAGCGCCACCGCCGCCAGCCGCTGGGTCGTGATGGGCAGCTCGACGTTGGGTACCACGTTGACGACGTCCACCGCCGCCAGCGGGGCGCCGGCCAGCACGTCCATGACCTCCAGGAGCTCGACGCTGCTCAGGCCTCCGAGGCGGGGCCCGTCGGTTCCCGGGGCGAATACGCCATCCACCACACTCATGTCGACCGACACGTAGCAGCGCGCCGCGGATCCCATGGCCGCCTCGAGGGCGCGGCGCGCGGCCGCGGCCGTCCCCTCCGCCCGGATCTGCCGCGCCGTGACCACGGTCAGCTGACGGGACGCGGCGAGGTCCCAGTCCGCCGCCGGCACGAAGCCGGAAGTCCCGAGCCAGGCCATGGCCGCCGGCGCCGGGTCGCGGGACCCGAGGATCCGGCGGTTCGTCGCCCCGCGCCACCAGGGGCCCCACAGCTCGTCGTGATCCGCCAGGCAGAGGTCCGCCGCGATCTGCAGGAACCCGATCGGCTCTCCGGTCGCGGCCGCGACCCCACGCCAAAGCGGGTACGCGACGAAGCGGTCGCCTCCCAGGAACACGGGCATCGCTCCGCGCCGCACCAGGAGGATCGCCTGCTCTTCGAGGGCGGCGATGGTCCGGGCGGTGTCCGACGGGTAGACCCGGAAGTCCCCGCAGTCGACGATCCGGCTGGCCGCGCTGACCCGCAGGACGTCCAGCGTGCTCACCTCGACCAGCTCGGTGGCCAGCTCCCGGGCGGTCTGCAGCTGGTTGCCGAGGAAGATCGACCCCTCCCGGATCGCCTTGGGGCCGAAGCGCGCCCCGATCGTCCCCGGCGTCGTGTGGTCCCACGTCACCCCGACCACCGCCACATCGCCCGGATGGACCTGGCCGGGCTCGACCTGCATCGCCCGCAGGTAGGTCGGGATCCCGGCGAAGACCGGGAGCGGGTGGCCGGGATCGAACGCGCTCACCCTCCGGTCTCCTTTCCCGAGAGCCGCGGCAGGAGGAGGGCGAGCAGCGCCCGGAAGGCCAGGTGCTCCGCGCGGCGGGTGCCGTCGAGCAGCGGCGCGACCTCTACCACGTCGACCGCCGCCAGCGGGAACGTGGCCAGGCTCTCGCACACCTCCAAGAGCTCCGCGGGCAGGAGGCCGTCAGAGACGACCCGGTTCCTCCCGGCGACGAAGGCGCCGTCGGTGACGCGGATGTCGATCGACACGTAAAGCCGCTCCGCCGTGCCGAGCAATTCCTCCGCCACCGCGCGGGTGGTGCCACCGAAGCCCGCCCTCCGCCAGTCGGCCAGCGTGACCACCCGCACGCCGCGGCGCTCGGCCGTCGTCCAGTCGACGACCGGCTGCCACCCGTGGACGCCCAGGCAGGCCACGGGGACTTGAAGCTCGAGGGCGGCGCGGAGCGACGCCTCGGGGGCCAGCGGCCGGGTCACTGGCGGCTCCGCCAGGTCCAACGTGGAGGAGACCCGCAGCAGCGCGAGACGCTGGCCCGTGGCACCCGCCACGCCGTCGAGCAGTGGCGCGCTGATGGCCCGGGTCCCTCCGAGAAACACGGGGAGCTGCGCCCGGCGGGCGAGCTCGGCGGCGTCTCCGCGGAGCCGCTCGCCCGGCGTCCCGGGGCCCCCCAACGGATCGAGGTTGCCGATGTCCACGAGCGGCGGCTCGGCCGTGAACTCCACGCGCCGTCCGGTGTCGACATCGACCAGGGTCCCGCGCATCGAGGGCAGGAGCGCGGCGAGGAAGGACACGCTCGCCTCCCGGATGCCGCGAGGCCCGTCGGCGGGGCCTCCGGGCTCCCCCGAGCCGTCGAGGGTGACGCCGGCCACGGCCACGACGTAGGCGGGCATCGCATGGAGCGGCCGCTGGGGGGCGCGCAGGAACGTCGCGATGCCCGCGAACGCCGGCTGGGCCACCTTCATCGGTCTCCGGGTTCGATCCGGTACGCGGCCGGTGCTCGTCTGTCAGGAAGCTTCAGGCTTCTCTGGCAGAGACGCCCACGAAGAAGAAGAGGGCAGCGAGCAGGAGGAGAGAGTTCACGGCGCCTCCGGGCTCCTCGGAACCTGGGGCGACTAAAGCACGTGTGACGTCGGGGCGTCAAGCCCGGTCGGCCGGTCGGCCGCCGGTGTTGGTCCTCGGCCTCACGGATCCTCGTCCCGACGGCGCGTCGCCTTGCCTGCGGGCCCGCCGGTCAGTTCCTTACCGAACGACGACTTCGCGACTGGCCCCGAACGACCAGAAATCAGGCGCGGCCGCGAGTCCCGGAAGAGAAAGCGCTGTCTTTCCGGTCGGCTCGTCAGCGTGAGACCTCATGGCCCTGCTCTTGCACGCCTCTCCTGGTCCGCTCGACTCGGACCCAAGGAGCGGCAATGCCGGACGGAGCAGTCGCGCGCGGCAGCGAGACGATTCTCGTGACGGACGACGAGGCCGACGTCCGTGAGTTCGTGCGAGAAGTCCTCGAGATGCACGGCTACACGGTGCTGGTGGCGCCGAACGCGGCCGGGGCGCTCGAGATCGCCGAGCGGCACGCGGGCCCGATTCACCTGCTGCTGACCGACCTGATCATGCCGGGGATCGGGGGGCGAGACCTGGCGTTGCGTCTGGCATTCCAGCGCCGGGGCCTGAACGTGCTCTTCATGTCGGGCTTCATTGACGACGTGAGGGCACACGAAGGCATCCGGACCGGACGCATGCCCTTCCTGGAGAAGCCCTTCAGGTCCGACGAGCTGGCCCGGAAGGTCCGGCAGGTGCTGGACGCGCCCCGGCGCGCCTGCCCGCCGCATGCCTCCCGCGCCGATGCCTGAGGGGCGCTGCCCGGTTGCACCTCGGCGCAGTCCGGGTAACATAGAAGCCTGAACCGCGGGCGCGACCATGAAGACACTGGCCATCCTGGTCGGGGGAGGACCCGCCCCCGGCATCAACGGTGTGATCGCCGCCGCCACCATCGAGGCCCGCAACCACGGGCTGCGGGTGCTCGGCGTCTACGATGGCTTCAAGTGGCTCACGCAGGGTGATACGGCCCACGTCCGTGAGCTCGAGATCGCCGAGGTCTCGCGGCTCCACTTCGAGGGCGGCTCGGTTCTCCGGACTTCGCGGGAGAACCCGGCCCAGAGCGATGAGGCCCTCCGGACGGTCGTGGCAGCCCTCCGGGGCCTCGGCGTCTCCTACCTCATCACGATCGGGGGGGATGACACGGCCTTTGCCGCCGCCCGGCTCAGCCAGGCGCTGGGGGGCGAGGTCGGCGTGGCCCACGTCCCCAAGACGATCGACAACGACCTGCCGCTCCCTCCCGAGGTCGTGACGTTCGGCTTCACCACGGCCTGCAATCTCGGCAAGGATCTCGTGCACAACCTGATGCGGGACGCGGCGACGACGGAGCGCTGGTTCTTCATCACCGTGATGGGGCGCCGCGCCGGGCACCTCGCCCTCGGCATCGGCGGCTCCGCCGGGGCCACCCTCACGGTCATCCCGGAGGAGTTCACCGAGCGGCCGCTCTCGATCGACCGGGTCGCCGACACCCTCGAGGGCGCCATCATCAAGCGGCGCGCCCAGGGACGAGACCACGGGGTCGCACTCCTCAGCGAAGGGATCGCCGACGCCCTCGACCCGGTGACCCTCGGGCCCGTCGAGCGCGACAGTTACGGGAACGTGCGTCTGTCGGAGCTCGACCTCGGGCAGCTCCTGAAAGAGCGGGTGGGCGCGTCGCTCACCCGGCGCGGGATCAAGATCACGATCGTGGCCAAGGACCTCGGTTACGAGCTGCGCTGCGCGCCGCCGGGGGGCTACGACATCCAGTACTGCCGGAGTCTCGGCTACTGGGCGACCCGCTTCCTGCTCGAAGGCCACTCGGCCGCCATGGTGACGATCCAGGGCGCCAAGCTGATCCCCATGTCCTTCGCGGAGATGCTCGACCCCGGCACCGGGCGGGTCCGGGTCCGCTTCGTGGACGTGACCTCCGAGATGTACCAGACGCTCTACGCCTACATGATCCGCCTCAAGCCCGAGGACCTGGCCGACCCGACCCAGGTGCGGGCGCTGGCCCGGGCGGGCAAGCTCGGCGAGGCCGAGTTCCTCGAGCGCTTCGGCCCCGTTGTCCGATCCGCCCGGTAGCCTCGACCCCGACGGGGCCTATAAGGCCCCCACGAGCCTCACGTCGGGTCTCCGTCCCCGGCCGCGCCGCTCGTCGCCCGAGAAGCGGCGGCCAGGCGGTCTCCCGGGTGTTAGACTGGCGCCATGCTGGAAGAGTCGCGTCCCATCGAGCCCGATCCGGTCGTCGAGGCCTACAAGAAGGACGTGGACCGCACCCTCATCCGGGAAAACCTCAAGCGGACGGTGGAGGAGCGGTTCCTGAACCTCATGCAGCT
>DASYQW010000203.1 GCA_036005065.1 Candidatus Methylomirabilota bacterium
CCTTGGCCTCCAGGGCGAGCGGCTTGAGCTGCTGCGGAGTCTTCACGCCCTTCTCGAGGAGCGCCTTCGTGAGCGTGATGGCCTGGCCGTTCCGGTTGAGGTACATCGGGATGACCATCGGCTTCACGGGCGAGCCCTGGAGGCCCATGGTCGCCGCGTAGGGAATGCCCAGGAGCATGTGGGTCGCCTGGTTCTCGCCGAGGGTGAGGCGATCGCGGATCACCGCCCAGGAGGCTTCCTTCGAGATCGTGGATTCGATGCCGTACCTCTTGAAGAGACCCAGCTCGTGGGCCATGACGATCGAGGAGCAGTCGGTGAGGGCGATGATGCCGATCCGCATCTTCGGAGTTTCCGGAGCGTCGGACGCGTAGGCGCTGCCGGCCCATCGAGCCGGCACGCCCGCGAGCAGGGTGGCCGCGGCGGTGGTCCTGAGGAAATCTCGTCGGGTCGTGCGCATGTGGTCCCCTTTCAAAAAAAATTGGCGCCGCTCCCTCGCGGGAGTCGGCGCCATCGCCGTTGAAACAGCTTGCCACCCTGCAAGCCCCGGGGCAGAGAGAGCAACGCCCATGCCACGCATCGCCTGTCCGCACCGTCCGCTCTAAGCTCCCGTCGCTTCAGGGCAGAGAGGGGCGGCGCGCAGGTGATGCCTACATCGTGGGCTGCTCATGAACTGCGCTGGGCGGCCGAGAATGATTACTTTGAGGTCAGCGAGGCTCGAAGAGAACCGTCACCACGCCTTGCTCGGTCGTGCGCTCGATGATGTGCGTGCGGCTCGCGAGGAGTCGCAGCATACGGTGATTCTCGCCGAGCACGTGGGCCCGGAAGCGCGTCAGGCCGCGCTCGGTTCCCGCGCGAACCACCTCGGCGAGAAGAATGGCGCCGAGTCCCTGTCCCTGATAGCCGTCTTCCAGCACGAAGGCGACCTCGCCCGTCCCCTCCTCGTCCGACGGCTCATAGCGCCCGACGCCCACGAGCTCGATGCCCGCCCCCGCGTCGCGCTCGGCGACCAGGGCAAAGCGGCGCCGGTAGTCGACATTGGCGAAGTAGTGGACCCAGTCCTGCGGAAGGCTTTGCCTCACCGTGAAGAAGCGCTGGTAGGCCGTGTGCCGCGAGAGGCGATCGTAGAGCGCGAGGAGCCGCGGCTCGTCATCGGGGCGGATCGGGCGGATCCGCACCGTCTCGCCGTTCTTGAGCACGACCTGCCGCTCGATCCCGGCCGGGTAATCCATCGGCACTCGCCACGCCTTGCCGTGCTGCCCGAGATCCTGGAACACACCGTTCTCGAGAGCAATTGAGATGCCACGCGTCATGCAGGCGCAAGCGCCGGACTTCATTGGAGCCCGCCGTGGGTTCACGACCGGCGTGATGCGAGATAACTCGTCAGAGGCTAAGAAAAGTGGCGGCGGCTACTTGATCGCTCCCGCCGTGAGGCCGGAGACGTAATAGTCGAGGAAGAAGACGTAGAGGATGACAATGGGAACCGAACCCAGCACCGCGCCCGCCATGAGGGACCCCCAGAAGTAGATATCGCCCCGGATCAGCTCCTGGGTGACCCCCACGCTGGCCGTGAACTGGTCCGATGAGGACGTGAAGGTCAGGGCGTAGATGAACTCGTTCCACGACAGCGTGAAGGCGAAGAGCGCCGCGCACACGAGCCCGGGGACGGCCATCGGGAGGACGATGCGCCAGAGCGCCTGGATCCGCGTGGCCCCGTCCACCATCGCGCACTCCTCCACCTCCTTCGGCACCGTCCGGAAGTAGCCTATGAGGAGCCACGTGCAAAAGGGCACCAGGAAGGTCGGGTAAGTGACGACCAGCGACCACTTGGAGTCAGCCAGCCCGAGCCAGTGAACGACCTGGGCCAGCGGCAGGAAGAGCAGCGAGGTCGGCACCAGGTAGGTCACGAAGATGCCGGTCCCGAACGTTCCCACGCCGAAGAACTTCAGCCGTGCCAGCGCGTAGGCGGCGATGGTGCCGATCACCACCGAGATCGTCGTGGCCATGCCCGTGACCATCAGGCTGTTCTTCGTCCAGGTCATGAAGGCGGTTTCCCAGATCAGCTTCTGGTAGTGCTCCAGGGTCGGCCCCTGGCGGATCACCAGCGGCACCGCCGCGCGGTCGTAGAGCTCCCGGTCGGTCTTCAGCGACGTCAGCGTCATGTGATAGAAGGGGAACAGCGCGAAGAGCAGGAACGGCGCCAGCCCTACGTGCATCAGCACCTTCGCGAGCAGCGGCCGCCTCCGAACGGCCATCAGTACACCTGCCGCCGCACGAACCGCAGCTGGATCCAGACCACGATGGCCAGGACGGGGAATAGGTAGAGCGAGATGGCGGCACCCTGGCCGATCTGGCCGGATTCCAGCCCCACCTGGCGGGTGAGGGTGGCGAACAGGTGCGTCGAGTTGATGGGGCCGCCGTTGGTCAGCACATACACGATGTTGAAGTCGCTGAACGTGAAGATCGTGGAGAACAGCACCACGATGGCCAGGACCGGCTTGAGCAAGGGCAGGGTGACGTTCCAGAAGCGCGCGGAGGCGCTGGCGCCGTCCGCCTCGGCCGCCTCGTAGAGCTCCTTCGGGATCGAGACGAGCCCGGCCAGGATGCAGATCGCGAAGAACGGCAGGCCGCGCCAAACGTTGACCGCGATTACCGCCGTCATCGCGTAATACTTCTGCCCCAGCCAGTTCGGCCCCGGCGGGTCCATCAACCCCAGCGCGATGCCGGACCAGTTCACCACGCTGTAGAGCGAGTTGAACATCCACCACCAGCCGAGCGTGGACAGCGCCGTCGGGATCACCCACGGCAGCAGCACCGCGCCGCGGATGAGCCGCTTGAACCAGAGCTGCTCGTTCAAGAGGAGCGCCAGCGTGATCCCGAGCACCAGCTTCGACCCGACCGCGCTGCCCGTGAAGACGAAGGCGTTCTGGAAGGTCTGCCGGAAGGAGTCGCTGTCCCACAGCGCCACGAAGTTGCGGGTCCCGATGAAGTGGCTGGGTCGGCCGATGAAGGCGTTCGACATGGCGAAGTAGAGTGCCATGACGAACGGGTAGGCCACCAGCACCAGAAGGAGGAGCAGAGCAGGCGTGACGAAGGCCGGGCCCAGGAAACGCTCCCGGTCGAGCAGCTCCCGGACCCGCAGCCCGGCCCGAGACGGGGTGGCACCGACGCGGACGCTGCCGACGGCCACTCCGGCTACCCGCTCACGATCCGCTTCATCTCCTTCTCGGCCCAGGCGATGGCCTCCTTGGTCGGCGTGCCGGTCACCGCCTTGGCGATCATGTTGGGCAGGATGAACTCGTTGGTGATGCGCTGGACCTTGTCGGTGCCGGGCGCGGGCCAGCCGTAGAGGTGGTACTGGACGCCGGGCGCGCTGAGCGCCGCGTACTTGGGGTCCGTCCGGAGGACGGGGTGATCCTGGAGCTTCTCGTAGCTGGGAAGGTTGAACGCGTCGGCTGACATGATCCACTCGTTGTAGACTTCGGGCTTGCCGAGCAGGTACCGGATCCACTCCTTGGCCGGCTCGACGTTCTTGGAGAATTTCCAGATGCCCATGGCGCGCGGCACGTCGGTCTCGTGGCGGCCGTGGGCCCCTCCCAGGCTTCGGTGGTGATTGATCAAGTCCGCCGTGGGCAGCTTCCGTTGCTTGGCGACGATGTAGGTGCTGACCGGGTTGTGGATCCAGCCCGCCTTGCCCTGCTGCATCGACTCGTTGTTGCTGGCGTCGGTCCAGGAGAGCACCTCGGGCTCCATGCAGTCGCGGAACATCTTCTTGTACCATTCGATCATCTGCTCGGTGGCCGGGGAATTGATGCGGACCGTCTGGCCGTCCTTGTCGACCTCCATGCCGCCGAAAGACCAGAGCACGGGTCCCGCGGTGGAGATCGAGTCGTAGTTCTGGGCGATGGGGATCCCGACCGGGTTCCCCATCTTTTTCAGCTCCTTGCCGGCCGTGTAGAGATCTTCCCAGGTGTCGGGGATCTTGAGCCCGGCCTTCTTGAAGAGGTCCTCGCGATAGGTGGGGACGAAGAGCCCGTGGTACATGGGGACCGCGCGCCAGACACCCTTGATGTGGGCCGCCTCGTAGCCCGAGGAGAGCGCCTTGCCGTGCGCCTTCTCCAGCTCGGCCACCACGTCGCCCACCTCCACCAGCTGGGGCTCGTAAAGCCACGGGAAGTGCATGCGCAGCTCGACCAGGTCGTGGCCGGCCTGGGTCTGGACCTCGGCCGCCAGCTTCGCCTGCTGCGGGCCCATGTGAGAGACGTAGTCGATCCGCATCTTGATGCCCGTGTCCTTCGTGAAGCGCTGGGCGATCTCGTTCTGCTTCTTGTCCATCGCCGGCGCGAAATTGTTCCAGCAGAGGTAGGAGATCTCGCGTTGCTGGCCCCGGGCGGGCGGGGTGCCCGTGGCCAGGATGCCCGCCAGGCCGGCGGTGCCGGCTGCGGCGCGCCCGATGAACTGCCGCCGTGTCACCCGATCCATAGCCACCTCCTCTTGCTCACAGGCCGATGCCAAGGCCGCCGGGTTGTCCCGAGCCACCAGCGTGCAAGAAACAAAGGCGCGCCCGATCGGCCCTGAGAGGGCCATGGGGCGCGCCGCCGCCACGATCCGGGTCACCATGTCGCTCGCCGACGACGTACCGAGGTGGGGCCATCATCGGCCGGAGCGGAAGGGCTGTCAAGAGCCCGACACCCCGGCCCCGGGGCGGAATACCCGCGAAGCCCTCCCCGTCTGATCGGGTGACGGTCGGGCAACGCTCTTGCTCCTGGAGGAGGGAGAGGCCATGAAGCGGGTCCTGGCAGTGATCGTGGTGCTGAGTCTCGTGGCGGCCATTCTCGCCACGCCCACCCCGGCCTTCGCGCGGGGTGGGGGTCGCTTCCTGGGCGGCCTCGCGCTCGGCGCGATCACGGGTGTGATCGTCGGCAGCGCGTTCGCGCCGCCCGTCTACTACGCGCCGCCTCCGGTCGTGTACCAGCCCGCGCCGGTCTACGTGGCTCCGCCCGTTTACGCCGCGCCGCCGGCCCCGATGTACGCCGCACCGCCCGCGCCCGTGTACGTCGCGCCGCCGGCCCCGGTATGCGGCGACTACTGGGTGGACGGGTACTGGACTCAGTACGGCTGGGTCCAGCCTCAGTGGCAGCGAGTCTGCCGCTAGGAGCCTGTCGGAGTAACCACGCGCCAACGCCTCGCCCAGCTGCCGCGGGTCAGTGTTCCACTCCGAGCGCGGGCTTGCCCGCGCAACCCTCCCGGGGGAGCGTCTGGGAGGGGGCCCCGACGGGCGAAGCCCGCCCGATCAATGGCCCTCTCCCATGATCTAGCTGATCTTCCAGGTCTCCCCCGACACCAGCAGCTTCCCGATGTCGCCGGTGCCGCGCTCCGAGAGGGCCCGCTGCTCCTGGTCCAGCAGGATCTCCTCGTAGACCGGCGCCTCGACATCCACGAACACTCCGATGGGGATCGGAAACTCGGGGCTCGGCACGTTGGCCAGGACCAGCGCGGCACCGACGTCGCGGACGTCGTGGGTCCAGAGCGTGCTCTCCGGCACGTCCTTGGTGCGGACGACCCTGGGCCGGACCCCTTCGAGGACGAGCCCGCGGCGGTCGTCGACGGGCCCGAAGATCAGGGGCTTCCCGTGCTCCAGCCGGAGCTCGTGCTGGACCTTCGATTCCCGGTCGTAGAGGATGTTCCAGGCCAGGTCGTTGTAGATGTTGCAGTTCTGCAGGATCTCCACGAAGGCCGCGCCCTTGTGGGCGGCCGCCTTCTTCACGGTGTCCTCCATGTGCGGGATGTTCCGGTCCACGGAGCGCGCCACGAAGGTCGCCCCCACGCCGAGGGCGAAGGCGCACGGGTTGATGGGCCGGTCGGCCGAGCCCATGGGGGTCGACTTGGTCACCTTGCCGAGCTCGCTGGTCGGCGAGTACTGGCCCTTGGTCAAGCCGTACACCTTGTTGTTGAACAGGAGGATCGTCACGTTGATGTTCCGCCGGAGGACGTGCAGCATGTGATTCCCGCCGATCGACAGGCCGTCCCCGTCGCCCGTCACCACGAACACCTTCAGGTCGGGCCGGGCCAGCCGGAGCCCGGTGGCGATCGCCGGCGCCCGGCCGTGGATGGTGTGGAACCCGTAGGTGTTCATGTAGTACGGGAAGCGACTCGAGCAGCCGATCCCGGAGATGAACACGATGTCTTCACGCGGGATGCCGAGATCCGGCATCATCTTCTGCATGGCGCTCAGGATAGCGTAGTCCCCGCAGCCGGGGCACCAGCGGACGTCCTGGTCGGACTCGAAGTCCTTCTTGGTGTACTTGGGCGCCGACGGAGCGGCGGTCCCGGTGCTCTCACTCATCGGTGTTCGTCCTCAGTCTTCCTTCAGGATCTGGTTGATCGCCTCGTGGATCTCCTCGGTCGCCAGGGGGACGCCCCGCACGCGGTTGAAGCCCACCGCATCCACGAGATACTCGGCCCGGAGCACGCGGACGAGCTGGCCGCTGTTGATCTCCGGCACCAGCACCCGCCGGTACTGGCGGAGGATCTGTCCCAGGTCCGGCGGCAGCGGGTTGAGGTGCCGGAGGTGGATGCTGGCCACCGACCGGCCCTGCATCTGGGTGGCCTCCACGGCGGCCGTGATCGCCCCGTAGGTGCCGCCCCACCCGACGACCAGCAGATCCCCGGCGACGGGTCCGTTGATGGACGTGGGCGGGATCTCCTGAGCGACTCGCCGCACCTTCTCGGCGCGGAGCTTGACCATGAGCTCGTGGTTGTCGGGATCGTAGGAGACGTTCCCGGTGATGTGCTGCTTCTCGAGCCCCCCGATGCGGTGCTCGAGGCCCGGCGTCCCGGGCCGCACCCACGGCCGCGCCAGCGTGGCCTCTTCCCGGAGGTAGGGGAAGAACCCTTCCTTCTCGACCCGGAAGCGTACCGTGATCTCGGGCAGCGTCTTCGGGTCCGGGATCAGCCAGGGCTCGGCGCCGTTGGCCAGGTAACCGTCGCTCAGCACGATGACCGGCACCATGTACTTGATGGCGATCCGGATGGCCTCGTAGGCGATGTAGAAGCAGTCGCCGGGGGTGGCCGGCGCCAGGACGACGACGGGGCACTCGCTGTTGCGCCCATACAGGGCCTGCATCAGGTCGGCCTGCTCCGTCTTGGTCGGGAGGCCGGTCGAGGGCCCGCCCCGCTGGATGTCGAACACGACGACCGGCAGCTCGGCCATCACGGCCAGCGCCAATCCCTCGGACTTCAAGGCCAGCCCCGGTCCGCTCGTCGCGCAGCACCCGATGGCCCCGCCGAACGCGGCTCCGACCACCGACCCGATCGCGGCGATCTCGTCTTCGGCCTGCATCGTCCGGACGCGAAAGCGCTTGTGCTGGGAGAGCTCGTGGAGGATGTCGCTGGCGGGGGTGATCGGATAGGCTCCGTACACGACGGGCAGGCCCGTCCGTTGGGCGGCGGCCAGGATGCCCCAGGCCAGGGCCCGGTTCCCGGTCATCGACCGGTAGAGGCCCGGCGCCATGTCGGCCGGCTCGATCCCATAGCACTCGCTGAAGATCTCCGCCGTCTCGCCGAAGTGGTAGCCGGTCTTCAGCGCCCGGGTGTTCGCCTCGGCGATGACCGGGTTCTTCGCGAACTTCTTCGTGATCCAGTCGAGCGTCGGCTCGATCGGCCGCGTGTAGATCCACGAGACCAGCCCCAGCGCGAAGAAGTTCTTGCAGCGGTCCTTCTCCCTGGCGTTGAGCGCCAGCCCCTCGAGGGCATCCACGGTCAGGCGCGTGATGTCCACCTTGTGCAGGCGGTAGCGCTCGGCCAGAGCCGGGTCGTCCAGAGGGTTCGCGGTATAGCCCGCGCGGTCGAGGTTCTTCTTCTCGAAGGCGTTGGTGTTGAGGATCAGAAGCGCGCCGTCCTTGAGGTCCGCCAGGTGCACCTTGAGCGCCGCCGGGTTCATCGCCACCAGGCAGTCGAGCCGATCTCCCGGCGTGTAGACACGCCGGCTCCCGAACTGGAGCTGGAAGCTCGATACCCCGAAGAGCGTGCCGGCCGGGGCTCGGATCTCGGCCGGGAAGTTCGGGAAGGTGGCGATGTCGTTGCCGGCCCATGCCGACTCGGTAGTGAACTGCTCGCCCGTCAGCTGCATGCCGTCGCCGGAATCACCGGCGAACCGGACGACCGCCCGATCGAGCTCGCGGCGTGGCTTGGCTGCGGTCGGCACGGACGCCATCACTTCGCTCATGAGCTCTCCTGCTCTTCGGCTCAGCCCGCGTCCATCTCGAGCGGGCGTTTGATGGCGTCTCCCGGCCTCAGATTGAAGACCGCTTCCGGGAAGAGATGGGCCAGCCACTTGATGAAGTCGTGGACGGTGACGATGCCGATCGGCCGGCCGGCCTCGTCCACCAGGGGGATGGTCCGATACCCGGCGACGCTCATCCGGTTCACCGCGTAGCAGACACGGTCCCGCGGGGTGAGGGCCTCCGGGCCCGGGGTCATCACCGCCGAGAGCGGCGTGGCCGCCGGGTCGAGGCCCCGGCCGACGACCCGTGTCAGCAGATCCCGCTCGGTGAAGATGCCGACCAGGCGTCCTCCCGCATCGATCACCAGGACTCCGGGCTGGCGCGCCGCCAGCATCCGGCCCACCGCCTCCCCGACCCGCGCCGTCTCACGGAGGCAGACCGGCTCGGTGGGCGACAGCGCGTTGATGGTGTCGTTGAGGAGCGCCCCACGGAGTTCCCGGAACTCGGTCTCGAGCCCCGCCGAATACTCGTCCTCAAACTCAGTCATGGCCGCCCCTCCTACGCGCGTTCTGCCGGATGACGGGCCGCCACACCCCGGTTTCGGACCGGCGGAGCCGTTCGGGACTTGCCCACGGCCCGGCCGGACAGAGCCTCCGGACGGGCGGGCAGGCCGGCCCCTCGTCACCCCAGGTATGGTACCCAAAGCCCTTGCCAATCGCAAGGTTTCGCCTGGAGGTCCGGCCGGGGCCGGGAGAGCATCCGCTCAGGAAATCCGGGGCTTCCGGACGCCGCTGCCGGTTCGCTGGTCGAGGTCCTACAGGAGCGGAGCGGGCAGGTCCGAGCGCCCCATCAGGTACAGGTCAATACCGCGCGCGGCGCTACGGCCCTCCGCGATGGCCCACACGATCAGCGACTGCCCGCGCTGCATGTCGCCGGCCGTGAAGACGCCGGGGACGCTGGTCATCCAGCGCGCGT
This sequence comes from Candidatus Methylomirabilota bacterium, assembly GCA_036005065.1. Lineage (NCBI taxonomy): Bacteria > Methylomirabilota (SeqCode) > Candidatus Methylomirabilota bacterium. Next base: position 9,198 of record DASYQW010000203.1, read on the forward strand.
CCCGCCAGACGGTGCCGCGCTCGGTCAGCTTGACGCCCAGCTGGGCCAGCATACCCTCGCGCTCGGGGCCCAGGAAGCCCATGGCCAGGAGAACCAGGTCGCAAGGCAGGGTGAACTCGGTCCCCGGCACCTCCCTGAAGACGGGGCGGCCATCCTCGCGGGCGGCGGCGACCCGGACGGCTTCGAGCGCGCGCACCTGGCCGCGGCCGTCGCCGAGGAAGCGCCGGGTCGAGACGGAAAACACGCGCTCGCCGCCCTCCTCGTGAGCGGAGGAGACCCGGTAGATGTTCGGCCACTGAGGCCACGGGTTGTCGGGGGCGCGCTGGTCGGGCGGGCGCGGGAGGATCTCCAGCTGATGCACGGAGCGCGCGCCCTGCCGGTGCACGGTCCCCAGGCAGTCGGCGCCGGTGTCGCCGCCGCCGATGATCATCACGTGCTTGCCGCGGGCGGTGATGAAGCGCTCGTCGGGAATCGGATCCCCCTCGCAGCGCCGGTTCTGGAGCGGTAGGTACTCCATGGCGAACTGAATGCCTCGCAGCTCGCGGCCGGGGATCGGCAAGTCCCGCGGGGCGCCGGCGCCGCCCGCCAGCAGGAGAGCGTCGAAGTCGCGACGGAGGTCCTCGACGGCCACGGTGACGCCGACGTGGGCGTTGGCGACGAAGCGGACGCCCTCGGCCTCGAGCTGCGCGAGCCGCCGATCCAGAACGCGCTTCTCCATCTTGAACTCGGGGATTCCGTAGCGGAGGAGGCCGCCGATGCGATCGTCCCGCTCGAAGACCGTGACCGCGTGGCCCGCCCGGGTCAGCTGCTGGGCCGCGGCGAGGCCGGCCGGCCCGGAGCCGACCACGGCCACCGTTCGGCCGGTCTGAGCCGCCGGCGGCGCGGGCTTGACCCAGCCGGCGGCGAAGGCATGGTCGATGATGGCCAGCTCGATCGGCTTGATCGTCACCGGGTCGTCGTTGATCCCCAGGACGCAGGAACCCTCGCAGGGGGCCGGGCACAACGTCCCCGTGAATTCCGGGAAGTTGTTGGTCGCGTGGAGACGGTCGAGCGCCTCCCGGAAGTCGTCCCGGTAGACGAGGTCGTTCCAGTCCGGGATGAGGTTGCCGAGCGGGCAGCCCTGGTGGCAGAAGGGGACGCCGCAGTCCATGCAGCGAGCCCCCTGCCGGCGGAGCGCGTCGCCCGGCCACGGGAGCATCACCTGCTTCCAGTCGCCCAGACGCGCGGCGAGCGGCCGGTAGGGCTGTTTCTCGCGCTTGAACTCGACGAACCCCGTGACCTTCCCCATGACCCTGCTAAGACCCCGTCGCCTCGCTCAGGCCGAACCGCCGCGCGGCTGCTCGGCCGCTCCGAGCGCGGGCTTCGCCCGCGCAACCCTCCTGGGGGAGGTCTCGGAGGGGGCCGTCGAGGCCCCCTCCGAAGTCATCCGTGGGCTCCCTCCATCACCGCCTTCTCCCAGGGGATGCCTTCCTCCTGAGCGCGCTTCATGGCCAGGAGCGCCCGCTTGTAATCGCGCGGCACGACCTTCACGAACGTCGGCTGCACGCTCTCCCAGTTGGCCAGCAGCTTATCGGCTACCGTGCTCTGGGTGAAGCGGACGTGGCGACGGAGCAACTCGCGCACCTCCTCGACGTCCTCGGCGGCGACGAGCGGCTCCAGGTCCACCATGCCGAGGTTACAGCGGCGGCGGAACCCGCTGTCAGCATCGAGGACGTAGGCCACGCCGCCCGACATCCCGGCCGCGAAGTTGCGGCCGGTCTCGCCGATGACGACCACCCGGCCGCCGGTCATGTACTCGCAGCCGTGGTCGCCCACGCCCTCCACCACCGCCCGTGCCCCGCTGTTCCGCACGGCGAAGCGCTCGCCCGCCACCCCGCGGAAATAGGCCTCGCCGCTGGTGGCCCCATAGAGGGCCACGTTGCCGACCAGGATGTTCTCCTCCGGCGCGAAGCCGGCCTCCCGCGGCGGGTAGACGATGACCTTCCCCCCGGAGAGGCCCTTGGCGATGTAGTCGTTGGAGTCTCCCTCCAGGACGAGGGTGATGCCACGCGGGATGAAGGCCCCGAAGCTCTGGCCAGCGGCGCCGGTGAAGTGGATGCGGATGGTGTCGTCGGGAAGTCCCTCGCCGCCGTACCGGCGGGTGACCTCGTAGCCCAGGATGGTCCCGACCGTCCGGTGTACGTTTCGGATCGGCAGCCGCAGGTCGACGGATCGCTTGCGTTGGAGCGCGTCCTGGCACATGGGGACCAGCGTGATCACGTCCAGCGACTTCTCCAGCCCGTGGTCCTGGTCCCGGACCTTCCGGATGGCGACATCCGGCCCGACGTCCGGCCGGTAGAGGATCGTGGAGAAGTCCAACCCGAGGGCCTTCCAGTGGTCGACCGCCGGCCGGGTGTCGAGCTTCTCCACGCGCCCGATCATCTCGTCCATGGTGCGGAAGCCAAGGCGGGCCATCACCTCGCGGACCTCCTCGGCGACGAAGCGGAAGAAGCTCTCTACGAACTCGGGCTTCCCGGTGAACCGCTTCCGCAGCTCCGGGTCCTGAGTAGCCACCCCCACCGGGCACGTGTTCAGGTGGCAGACCCGCATCATGATGCAACCCATGACGACCAGCGGCGCGGTGGAGAAGCCGTACTCCTCGGCGCCGAGGAGCGCCGCGATGACGACGTCACGTCCCGTCTTCATCTGGCCGTCGGTCTGGACGACGATCCGGTCCCGCAGCTTGTTCAGGACCAGGACCTGCTGAGTCTCGGCCACCCCCAGCTCCCAGGGGACGCCGCCGTGCTTGATGGAGGTCAGCGGCGAGGCCCCGGTGCCGCCGTCGTGGCCGGAGATCAGGACCACGTCGGAGTACGCCTTGGCCACGCCCGCCGCCACCGTCCCCACGCCCACCTCGGCTACCAGCTTCACGTGAATGCGCGCCTGGGGATTCGCGTTCTTCAGGTCGTGGATGAGCTGCTTGAGGTCCTCGATGGAGTAGATGTCGTGGTGCGGCGGCGGCGAGATCAGCCCCACCCCCGGCGTCGAGTAGCGGACCTTGGCGATCCACGGGTAGACCTTGTGGCCAGGGAGCTGGCCGCCCTCGCCGGGCTTGGCTCCCTGGGCCATCTTGATCTGGAGATCGTCGGCGTTGACCAGGTACTCGCTGGTGACCCCGAAGCGGCCGGAGGCGACCTGCTTGACCGCGCTCCGCCGCCAGTCACCGTTCGGGTCGCGCCGGTAGCGGGCCGGGTCTTCCCCGCCCTCGCCCGTGTTGGAGCGGCCCCCGAGGCGGTTCATGGCGATGGCCAGCGTCTCGTGGGCTTCCTGGCTGATCGAGCCGTAGGACATGGCGCCGGTGGCGAAGCGCTTCATGATGGACTCGGCCGGCTCGACCTCTTCCAGAGGGATCGGCTGCTCGGCGAACTTGAACTCGAAGAGCCCGCGGAGGGTGGCCAGGTTGCGGTTCTGCTCGTCCACCAGGCGGGTGTACTCCTTGAAGATCCGGTACTGGCCGCTCCGGGTGGCGTGCTGGAGCTTGAAGACCGTATCCGGGTTGAAGAGGTGATACTCGCCGTCCCGGCGCCATTGATACTCCCCGCCCCCGTCCAGCTCGGGCGGGCCCACCGGCCGGTCGGGGAAGGCGCGTTGGTGGCGGCGGCGCACCTCCTCGGCGATCACCTCGATGCCGATGCCGCTCACGCGGGAGGCGGTGCCGGTGAAGTACCTGTCCACCAGCTCCCCGTCGAGGCCGATGGCCTCGAAGATCTGCGCTCCGCAGTAGCTCTGGAGCGTCGAGATCCCCATCTTGGCCATGACCTTCAGGATCCCCTTGTTGAGGGCCTTGATGTAGTTCTTGACGGCCTTCGTCTGGTCGATCTCGGGCAGCAGGCCCTCGTGGATCATGTCGTCGAGGCTTTCGAAGGCCACCCACGGGTTCACGGCCCCCGCCCCGTAGCCGAGCAGCAGGGCCACGTGGTGGACCTCGCGGGCGTCGCCGGTCTCCACCACGAGGCCGCACCGCGTGCGCTCCCCACGACGGACGAGGTGGTGGTGGACGGCGGCGGTGGCGAGCAGGCTCGGGATCGCGGCCCGCTCGCGGCTGACCCCGCGGTCCGACAGGATGACGATGTTGTGGCCGTCGGCGATGGCCCGGCTCGCCCGCTGCTGGAGGTTCTCCAGCGCCTGCTCCAGCCCGGCGGCGCCCTCGGCCACCGGGTAGAGCATGAGCAGGGTGACGGCCGTGAAGGCCCGCGCGCTCACGTTGCGGAGCCTGGCCAGCTCCTGGTTTGAGACCACCGGATCCTTGAGCAGGATCTGCCGGCAGGACTCCGGCTCCGGCTTCAGCAGGTTCCGCTCGGGCCCGATCGTGGACTCCATGGACGTGACCAGCTCCTCGCGGATCTGGTCGAGCGGCGGGTTCGTCACCTGGGCGAAGAGCTGCTTGAAGTAGTCGTAGAGGAGCCGCGGCCGGTTGGAGAGGACGGCCAGCGCGGTGTCCGTCCCCATCGAGCCGATCGGCTCCTCACCCTGGCGGGCCATCGGCCCGAGCAGGATGCGGAGGTCCTCATGGGTGTAGCCGAAGGCGATCTGGCGCTGGAGCACGGTGGCGTGGCCAGACTCGGGCACCGGATGCTCGGGCAGGTCCTCGAGTCGTACCAGGTTCTCCCGGAGCCAGTCGGCGTAGGGATGCTCGGCGGCGAGCTGGGCCTTGATCTCCTCGTCGTCGATGATCCGCCCCTGGGCCGTATCCACCAGGAAGATGCGGCCCGGATGCAGGCGCTCCTTCACCAGGACGTTCTCCGGCGGGATGTCGAGGACGCCCACCTCGGAGGCCATGACCACCAGGCCATCGCGGGTGACGTAGTACCGCGACGGCCGGAGTCCGTTGCGGTCGAGGACCGCCCCGATCACGGTGCCGTCGGTGAAGGCGATGGAGGCCGGGCCGTCCCAGGGCTCCATGAGCGAGGCGTGGTACTCGTAGAACGCCCGCCGCTCCGGGCTCATGGACTCGTGGTGCTGCCAGGGCTCCGGGATCATCATCAGGATGGCGTGGGGCAGCGACCGCCCGTTCATCACCAGGAACTCGAGGACGTTGTCGAACGTCGCCGTGTCCGAGAGCCCCTCGCGGGTAACCGGGAAGACCTTCTTCAGGTCGTCGCCCAGCACGTCGGATCGGCAGAGCGCCTCGCGGGCGCGCATCCAGTTGATGTTCCCGCGAAGCGTGTTGATCTCGCCGTTGTGGGCGATCATCCGGTAGGGATGGGCGAGCGGCCACGACGGAAACGTGTTGGTCGAGAAGCGCTGGTGGACGAGGGCCAGCGCCGACTCCACGTCCGGGTCGGTGATGTCGGGGTACATGATCTCGATCTGGTCGGCGCTCAGCATCCCCTTGTAGATGAGCGTCCGGGACGAGAGGCTCGGGATGTAGGCGTACTTGTTCTCCGGGATGTCGAGCCCCGCCATCGCCTTCTCGAACTGCTTGCGGACCACGTACAGCTTGCGCTCGAAGGCGGCCGGGTCGGCCACGGCCGGCCCGCGGCCGACGAAGATCTGCATGATGGCCGGCTCGACGGACCGGGCGGTGGCGCCGAGCGGGCGGTCGTCGGTGGGCAGGCTCCGCCAGCCCAGCATCCGCTGGCCTTCCTCCTCGACGATGGAGTGCAGGAGGGCCCGCACCTTGTCCCGCTGCTGGGGCTCCAGGGGCAGGAACACGAGCCCGCAGCCGTAGGCGCCGACCGGCGGCAGCGCGATCCCGAGCCGCCCGCATTGCCGCCGGAGGAACCGGTCGGGCATCTGGATGAGGATCCCGGCGCCGTCGCCGGTGTTGGGCTCGGAGCCGCAGGCGCCGCGATGCTGGAGGTTCTTGAGGACCGTGAGCGCCTGCCGCACGATCGCGTGGGACCTCTTGCCCTTGATGTCCACGACGAAGCCGACACCGCAGGCATCGTGCTCGTGGCGAGGATCGTACAGACCCTGGGCAGGCGGCACACCAGCTGGCATCATCGCGGCTTCCCCTTCGCGTCCTCGGCTTGTGAAATGGCCGAACAAGCCTTTCCGGGAGGATAGCGCAGTGTCAACCATTAGCCAAGCCCAAAATTGAGAAATCATCGCATTAGTCACGCTAATAGGGTAGGCTGGATCATCGGAGGGGGCCTCGACGGCCCCTCCGAGACCTCCCCCAGGAGGGGTTGCGGCGGCAGAGCCGCCGCTCGGACTCTGTTACTCGCATGTCGTGCATCGGAGGCTGAGTGATTTTTCCGACGGAGTCCTAACCGCCGTGCACCTGGATACCCTGCGGCTCTATCGCGACGTGGTCCGGCTCCGGAGCTTCTCCCGCGCGGCGGCCGCCAACGGCGTCACCCAGTCCGCGGCCAGCCAGGCCATCCAGCAGCTCGAAGCGGAGCTGGACGTGCTGCTGCTGGACCGCTCGCGCCGGCCGCTCCAGGCCACGGAGGAAGGGCGGCACTTCTATGAGGCGTGCCGGACGCTGCTCCACGGCTTCGACAAGGCGCGGGCCGACCTGGCCGCGGCCCGCCAGCGGGTGGAGGGCACGGTCCGGGTGGCGGCCATCTACTCGGTAGGCCTCCACGACATGAGCCGCCACATGCAACCGTTCATGTCGGCCTACCCGCAGGCCCGGGTGCTGCTGGAGTGCCTGCACCCCCACAAGGTGGTGGAGGCGGTGCTCCACGACGAAGCCGACCTGGGGATCCTCTCCTACCCGGCCGCCACCCGCGCCCTCGCGGTGATCCCGCTGCGGTCGGAGCCCATGGTGCTGGTCACCCATCCCAGCCATCGGCTGGCCCGCCGCCGCCGCCTCGCCCCCGCCGAGCTGAACGGGGAGCGCTTCGTCGCCTTCGACCCCGATCTCGCCATCCGCAAGGTCATCGACAGGGTGCTGAAGCAGTACAACGTCAAGGTCGACGTGGCAATGGCATTCGACAACGTGGAGACCATCAAGCAGGCCATCGGCATCGCGGCCGGTGTCAGCATCCTCCCACGGCCGACGGTGTTGAAGGAGATCGGGATCAGGACACTGGTGGGGGTGTCGCTCCCCTTCCCGGGGCTGGTCCGCCCGATCGGCATCATCCACCGGCGGGGGCGGCGGCTGACGCCGGCGGTGGTGCGTTTCGTCGAGCTACTCCAGAAGGCCGACGATGTCGGCGAGCACCTGGGCGCGGGCGAGGGCCGCTA
>DASYQW010000204.1 GCA_036005065.1 Candidatus Methylomirabilota bacterium
CGCATCCGGTCGCAGAGCATCGCCAGCTCGTTGACGAGGGCGATGTTCACGTTCCGGAAGATGTTCTCGAGGAGCTTCGCCGTCTCGGCCACCCGCGGGGATGACACCGGCACCACCTTGACCACGACCTTCTCGTAGAGGGCGGCGGCCAGGGCGGTGCAGAGCGGGGTCACCCCGCCCACGAGCTTCGGCGTGTTCGGGATGTGGAAGTCCCGGTTCCCCGGATCGACGCGCTCGGGCGAGTAGGCCAGGCCGAAGTCCAGGCCGACCCGGAGGCCGCTCCGCTGGAGGAGCGGGAGGAGCACCTCCTCGGTCGTCCCCGGATAGGTGGTGCTCTCGAGCACGATCAGCTGGCCCGGCCGGAGGCGGCGACCGATTTCCTCGGCGGCGGCCCGGACGTACGAGAGATCCGGCTCCCGATTCGCGTTGAACGGCGTCGGGACGCAGATGACGATCGCGTCGACGGTGTCGGCCGCGTCCCAGGACGGGCGGGCGGTGAAGCGGCCCGGGCGGACGACCGCCGCCACCTCGTCGGCGCGGATGTCCTCGATGTAGCTCTCGCCGCGATTGACGAGGGCGACGCGGGCTTCGTCGGGGTCGATGCCGGTGACGCGGTACCCGGCGCGGGCGAACTCGACGGCCAGCGGCAGCCCGACGTAGCCGAGGCCGGCCACGCCGACCGTGGCGCTCCGATCGTCAAGACGCGCGCGCAGACGCTCCAGCATGGAAGGCAACGCCCGCCATTATTGCCGTCCGGCGGTACTCTGTCAAGGAAATCGCGGGCATCACTCGATTCGCAGCGACGCGCGAACGACCGCCACGCCTCGGGGCACGCAGATCGCCTCGAGCTGCCGCACCCGCGTCGTCGGGATCTTGTCGGAGGACACGATGACCTCGCCGACGCGGTACGTCTCGAGCACGGCTTCGGCCGTGTCCAGGCTCCCCAGGATCGGCACCTCGTGGATCCGGGTCCCCACCTTGGAGCGGTCGTCGTCGAGGAAGCCGACCGGCTGGCGCCGGAGGCCGGCGTTGTTCCGCAGCTCCCGCAGGGTGAGGGCCCCGCCATCGCCGGCCCCGTAGATCAGGACCCGACGGAAGCCGTCCTGGGGCGGCCGCAGCAGCTCACCGAGCCGCCGGAACGCGACGCGGCTGCCGGCCAGCAGGATCACCAGCAGGAGCCAGTCGAGGACGAAGACCGCGCGCGAGAGGCCCTCGAAGCGCATGCTGAAGACGAAGTAGAGCACGCTCGCCACGACCCCGGCCGTCACGCCCTGCAGGAGGCGGAGCAGGTCCGGCACGCTGGTGTAGCGCCAGAGACCCCGGTAGGTGCCGAAGAGCGCCAGCGAGACGACCTGCAGCACGATGACCGGGGCGATGGTCCGGAGGAGGGCCTCCAGGTGCTCGTCGAAGGCTCCCTCGAAGCGCAGGAGGTAGGCGCTGTAGTAGGCGACCACGATCAGCACGAGGTCGATCGCCACCGTCGCCACGTGCCGCTTGAACGGGAAATCGGCTACCAGGCGGACGAACGGTCCCTCCGCGGGGACCGCGTCGGCGCGGACCATCTGGGCCCGGCTGAGGTGGACGCCCAGCAGGACGAGGCCCAGCAGCAGGAGCGCCACCAGGACCACCGTGTAGGTGAAGCCGTACGCGTAGGACAGGATCGCCAGCAACCCGGAGAGCACCGACACCCCGTAGAGGGCCGCCAGGGCCTGCCGCTCCGTGACCCCGAGGGCCACCAGGCGATGCGAGGTGTGGTCCCGGCCCCCCTGGGACACCGGGCGCCCGGTGACGAGCCGGGTCAGCGTGACGAAGGTCGTGTCGAAGATCGGGATCAGCATGAGGAGCACCGGAAAGACCAGCACGGCCGAGACGCCACGCGAGTACGCATACTCGCCGACCAGGCACACGCCGCTCAGGAAGAAGCCGACGAACAGGCTACCCGCATCGCCCATGAAGATCCGCGCCGGCGGGAAGTTCCGGACCAGGAAGCCCACCGCCGCCCCGGCAAAGGCCGCCGTCAGGTAGGCCCCGGCCAGATCCCCGTCGAACAGGAAGAACGCCAGCCGGAAGCCGCCCGCGATCGCGGCCATGCCGGCCGCCAGCCCGTCCATGTTGTCGAGCAGGTTGAAGGCGTTGGTCACGCCCACGACCCAGACCAGGGTCAGGACGATGTTGAGCACCGGATAGGCGGTGAGCTTCAGCAGGAACCCGAACTGGATCAGGAGCGCGGCCAGCACGATCTGGGCGACGAGCTTCACCTGCGGCCGGAGCGCCCGCATGTCGTCGAGGAGGCCCACCACCGCCATGGCGAGCGAGAGCAAGAGCAGGGGGCCGAAGCGGCCGACGGTGGGGCCCACGAAGACCAGCGGCGCCAGCAGGCCCGCGATGATGCCGAGTCCGCCGAGGAGGGGGACCGGCTGGCGATGCCAGCGGTCCTCGCGTGGCTGCTTGACCAGCCGAGCGCGCCGGGCCACGCCCTCGCAGGCCACGGTGACCACGAGCGCCACGGCCAGCGCGACCAGGAAGGGGACGGCTAGCGCCGCCACGCGAGCAGCTCCGTGTAGAGCCGGTCCATGTCGGCGAGGAGCCGGTCGGCGCCGAAGGCCGGGACGACCCGCTTGCGCCCGGCCGCGCCCATCGCCTGCCGCGCTCCGGGATCCCTGAGCAGGGCTTCGATCGCCGCCGCCAGGGCCGGGGCGTCTCCCGGCGGCACCAGGCGCCCGGTGATCCCATCTTCGACGAGGTCCGGCACGCCGCCCACCCGGGTGGCGACCACCGGCCGGGCCGCGGCCATCGCCTCGATCAGAGACACCGGCGAGCCCTCGTTGCGAGAGGTGAGCACGGCCAGATCGAGGTCGGCGTAGATCCGATCGAGGTCCGGGCGCCACCCGAGGAACCGCACGTGCCGGGCGAGGCCGAGCCGCGTCGCCAGGCCCTCGAGCTCGGCTCGCCGCTCGCCCTCGCCGATCACCAGGAACGCGCTCTCGGGGAGCCGCCGGACCACGGTGGCCGCCGCCTCGAGGAAGAGCTCGTGAGCCTTGATGGGCACGAGCCGGGCGACGATGCCGCAGAGCAGGGCGCGCCGGTCGACCCCGAGCTCAGCCCGCAGCGCCCCCCGCGCCGCCTCGGCGGCGACGAACGGGTCGAGGTCGAGCCCGAGCGGCATCACGGTGAGCCGCTCCGGCGTGCCGATCCCGAGGGCCAGGAGCTCGCGCCGCACCGTCTCGCTCACGGCCAGGAGCCGCTCGGTGCGCCGGCCGAGCCAGCGCTCGATCCCGAGCAGCACCCGCGTCGTGGCGGGCGCGAAGTAGCCGTGGAAGACGTGACCGTGGTAGGTGTGGACGACCACCGGCACGCCGAGGAGGCGCGCGGCCAGGCGCCCCAGCGTCCCGGCCTTGGCCGTGTGGGTGTGGACGATGTGGGGCCGGACGCGGCGGATCAGGCGGACGAGCCCCGCGAAGGCCAGCAGGTCCGCGCCGCCCCGGATCTCGCGGCCCAGGGCGGGCAGGACGACCACGCGCGGCGAGGCCTTCCCCCGCAGCGCCAGGTAGTCGCCTTCCGCGGGCCCCGGCCGCCCCGTGACCAGCAGCGAGTCGTAGCGGGCGGGGCAGAGGCGCTCGCTGAGGAGCGTGGCGTGGAGGGCCGGACCCCCGACATTCAGCCGCGCGATCACCCGCACGACCCGGACGCGCTCCTGCGTGTCGCCGCCCGACGTCGGGTCTGTGCTCGCACGCTCAGTCATGATGGCCACGCATCCGATGTCCCGCTCCGGGCGGCGCCCGCCACGGGCGACCCGCACAGCTCGTGGTAGACGGCGACCGTCCTCGCCACCATCTGCTCCACCGAGAATTCGGCCCGCACCCGGGCCTGGCCCCGGGCCCCCATCGCCGCCCGCAGCCCGCGGTCCGCGAGGAGGGTCGTGAGCCGAACGGCCAGGGCGGGAGCGTCCCCGGCCGGGGCCAGGAAGCCGGTCGTCCCCTCGTCCACCACCTCGCCGATCCCGCCGACCGCGGTGGCCACCACCGGGAGCCCGCTCGCCATGGCCTCGAGGATGGCGCGGGGCAGGCCCTCCCAGGTCGACGCGAGCGCGAAGACGTCGGAGGCCGCCAGGAGGTCGGCGACGTCGGGGCGCGCCCCGGCGAAGACGACCCGGCCCTCGAGGCCGGCCGCTCGGACGCGCGCCTCGAGGTCGCCCCGGAGGGGCCCGTCCCCCACGAACAGCGCGACGCAGGGGAGGCCGGCGGCGCGCACCCGAGCCAGGGCGGCGATCAGGCAGTCGTGCCCCTTCATGGGTCGGAGATTAGCCACCGAGATGACCACCGGACCGTCCCGGGGCTCGATCCCGAGGGCGCGCCGGACCGCCTCCCGCTCCACGCCCCGCCCGAATGCCTCGGCCCGGATCCCGGCCGGGGCCAGCCGGAAGATCTCGCGCGGGAATCCCCGGGCCACCAGGAACTCCACCGCCGCCCGGGAGTTGGAGAGATAGGCGCCGACCCAGGGAAGCGTCAGGCGGTCGAGCCAGACCAGAGCCCGGTTCTCGCGATCGCCGGGGAACACGCTCTGGAGCGCGGCGACCACCCGCGGGCGGGGGCCGAGGCGCGCGGCGAGGCGACCGACGAGGTTCACCCTCGCGCCGTAGAGGTGGAGCACGTCGTAGCGCCGCGCCCGCAGGAGCCGCACGAACCGGAGCGCCGCCGCCGGGGAGACACGCCGGATCCGACCGAGGTGGATGACCTCCACGCCGAGCGTCGCGAACCGGCGCGTCAGGGCCCCGGGCGGATAGAAGGCGCAGACGTCGACGTCGACCCCGGCCCGCCGCAGGCCCTCCACGAGGTCGAGCGTGTAGAGCTCGGCGCCGCCCACATCCCCCGTGGTCAGGCACTGAAGGACGCGCACCGCTCCGCTACCTCATGAGAGGGGGCCTCGACGGCCCCCTCCCAGGCCCACCCCCACCTTTTGGGCTGGGTGGGTGGGCCCGGCGGCGGAGCCGCCGCTCGGAGCGAACCCCCACGAGCGCGGCGGTTCGGCTACATGACGCGGGTGGTTAATCCGAAAGCCTCCTACACCGCCGCGGGCGGCGCCGCCGGTCGCCGGTCCACGAAGGCTCGATGCCACAGCTCGAGCACGAGGAGGCTCCAGAGCCGGGCGTGGTGGTGAGCCCGGCCCCGGGCGTGCTCGTCCAGGTACCGGCGCACCACGTCGGGACGGAAGTAGCCGCGCTGGCACGCCCGCCCGTCGAGGAGCACGTCGTAGGCCAGCTCCCGCAGCTCGTGGCGGAACCAGTGGTCGATCGGGACGCCGAAGCCCATCTTCGGCCGGCGGCGGATGGGCTCGGGGAGCAGGCCCCGGGTGATGCGCTTGAGGAGGTACTTCGCGGTGAGCCCGCGCAGCTTCAGGCCCGGCGGCAGGGCGGCCGCGAACTCGACCACCCGGTGATCCAGGAATGGCGACCGCACCTCGAGGGAGTGCGCCATGCTGGCGATGTCCATCTTCACCAGGAGGTCGTCCGGCAGGTAGCGCTGGACGTCGGCGTGCAGGGTCGCATCGAGGAAGGTCGGCGCGTCGGACTCGGCATAGGCCGCGTCCAGGAGCGCCAGGGAATCGACCGCGCCGACCTGGGCGGCGAAGGCCGGGGTGTAGAGCTCGGCCTTCTCGCCGTTCCCGAACACGGTGAGCCAGCGCGCGTAGCGCCGTCGCGGCGGAAGCGCCAGCGCCTCCGCGAACCGCCGGAGCCGCCCGGTGCGGGATTTCGGCGCGTCCCCCGGGAGGTGCCGCAGCCCGCGAGCCGCCATTCGGCGCACGGCGGCCGGCAGGCCGTCGGCCCAGGCGGCCAGGGCGGCGGCGCGGTAGCGGTCGTAGCCCGCGAACGTCTCGTCGCCCCCGTCGCCGTTCAGGGCCACGGTCACGAAGCCCCGGGCCATCTCGCAGAGCGCGAAGGCGGGCACGGCCGAGGCGTCGGCGAAGGGCTCGTCGTAGTGCCACGTGAGGCGGGGGAGGATCGCGACCGCATCCGGCTTCACGACCAGCTCATGGTGGTCCGTCTCGAAGTGCCGGGCCACCTGGCGCGCGTAGGCGAGCTCGTCGTACTCGGGCCGGTCGAAGCCGATGGAGAAGGTCCGCAGCGGCCCGGCCCCGGCCCGGCGCATCAGGGCCACCACCGTGCTCGAGTCGAGCCCGCCGGAGAGGAGCGCCCCGACCGGGACGTCGCTGATGAGGCGCAGGCGCACCGCCTCTTCGAGGAGCGCCAGGAGCTCCTCGGCCAGCACGGCCTCGGGCTCCCGGCGCTTGGGCGTGTAGCGAAGCGTCCAGTAGCGGTGGACGCTCACCCGCCCGTCCTCGACCCAGAGGTAATGCGCCGGCGGGAGCTTCTGCATGCTCCGGAAGGCCGACCACGGGCTCGGCACGTCCCCGTAGGAGAGGAAGTGGTGAATGGCCGTGAGGTCCGGCTCGACGCCCACCGCCGGGTCCTGGAGAATGGCCTTCGCCTCCGAGGCGAAGTGGAGCGCCTGGCCGTCGCGGGCATAGACGACCGGCTTCTTCCCCAGCCGGTCGCGCGCCACCAAGAGCGTGCGGCGCTCGCGGTCCCAGATGGCGAAGGCGAACATCCCCCGGAGCGCCGCGAGGCACCCCGGTCCGCGGCGCGCATAGAGCGCCAGGATCACCTCGGTGTCGCTCTCCGAGCGGAAGGCGACGCCCTCCCGGGCGAGCGCGGCGCGCAGCTCGTGGAAGTTGTAGATCTCGCCGTTGTAGGTGATCCAGAAGCGCCCGTCGGCGCTGGCCATCGGCTGGTGCCCGCCCGCGCTCAGGTCGATGATGGCGAGCCGCCGGTTGACGAGGCCGATGGGGCCTTCCCGGAAGATGCCGGCGTCGTCGGGGCCACGATGGGCGAGGACCGCACTCATCCGCTCGAGGAGCGCCCGCTCCACCGTCCGCCCGGAATCGAAGAAGAGCTGGCCGGCGATACCGCACACGGTCAGGTGCCCCGGACGATGGTACCAGATGGAACCCACCGGTGCCGCCCCCCGAGCCAGAGAAGAAGCGCGCCCGCCACCGCCCCGTAGACGGCCGCCACGCCCCCCGGGCCCAGCGCCAGGTGGAGAAACGGCGCCGGAAGCGCCACCAGGCCGAGGGCCAGCGCGATCGGCCCCAGCGGACGGACGAACCACCCCTGGGCGGCCAGCATGATGACGAAGGGCTCGAAGATGGCGCGGTGCCGCACCCCTCCGCCCCACGCCGCCATGCTGTAGAGCATCCAGAGGACGGCGAGGAGACCCCCCAGAAAGACGGTGAAGCTGGGCCGCCGCGCGGCCAGCTCGAGGAGCCCGACCAGAGCCAGAGGGTAAAGGAGGTAGAGCACGAGCGAGCCGGGGATCATCCCCTGGTAGATCCCGGACGCCTTCCAGGGGACCGGGGCCAGGGCGAAGTGGACCGCCCCGGCCGGCACGTGGACGAGGAGGCTCCGGAGGCCCTGGACGCGGGTCCCGCTGAAGTACGAGTCCTCGCCGACATCGCTCCCCTCCTGGAAGCTCAGCAGGCGCTCGGCGGCGCCCGCGAAGAAGCCGCTGCCCCAGTAGCCGTAGCCGATCTCGCGCGGCACGAAGCCCACCGCGACGAGGAGCGCCAGCCCGTAGACGGCGGTCTTCAGGCTGAGGCGCGCCCGGCTCAGGAGCCCGCCCAGCCGCCCGGCGAGGAAGGCCAGCGCCGCGAAGGCGAGGGCGAGGTAGGCGACGTGGTCCCGGGTCGTGGCCAGCCAGGTCAGCGCCGCCAGCGCCAGCAGGACCGACAGCGCGCTCGCCCGCCCGCTCAGGAGCCGCTGGACGATCAGGGCCAGGACGACCAGGGCCAGGACGATCCAGTTGTCCTTCAGGTTGAAGAGCGACCAGAACCACAGGTTCGAGGCGAAGGCCGCCACCACCGCGCAGAGCCGCGCGGGACGGAGGCCGAAGACATCCCGGGTGAGCGCGTGGAGGACCGCGACCGTGACGGCGCCCACCGCGCAGTTGACGAGCTGGAGCAGGGGGACGCTCTGGCCGAGGAGCGTCAGGAGGACCACGTTCAGGTAGTAGTACCCGGTGGCGAAGCTGCCGATGCCCGTGACGAGGTCATAGGCGAGGCCGTGGCTCCAGGAGTAGATCGCCTGAAGCGCCACCACGACGTACGCGCGGTCGTCGATGAAGTAGAACTCGTCCCGGCGCCAGTCGGCGGTGAGCAGGGCCAGGGCCGGCAGGCTCAGCGCCCGGACGAGGAACGCGCCGATGACGATCATCCGGAGGACCCGGTCCCGGATGGCGAGCCGGAACGTCCACAGGACGAGGAGCACGAGGAGGCCCGCTTGATGGACGAGGGCCGGGGTCCCGCTCACGTCGACGCGCTGGGCGAAGCCCACCAGGTAGGCCGCCAGCACGGCCAACAGGAGCCATTCCACCGTCCGCGCGGGGAGCCGGTCACCCACGGCTCGCTGGGAAATGCTCACCGCCTCGGGCTCGGCAGCTTCCGTGCTCAGGCGCGGCCGCCGATCAGCCACGGAGCACCTGACGGTAGAGCTCGAGGTACTCGCCCACCACGCGCTCGGGCGCGACGTGGCCGACGGCCCATTCGCGGGCGCCCCGACCGAGCCGCTCGGCGAGGCCGCGGTCGTCGAGGACGCGGGACATCGCCTGGGCGAGACCCTTGGGATCCTCGCTCTGCACCTGGAGCCCGGTCGTGCCGTCCTGGACGAGCTGGCGGATGCCGCCGACCGCGGTGGCGATGACGGGCAGGCCGGAGGCCATGGCTTCGAGCAGCGCCAGAGGCACGCCTTCCGACACCGAGGGCAGGACGAACAGGTCCGCCGCCTGGAGAAAGGCCTCGACGTCCGGCCGGGCGCCCACGAAGCGGACCCGGCCGCCGAGCCCGAGCTCCCCCGCCCGGCGGCGCAGCCGGTCCCCTTCGGGGCCGTCCCCCACGATCAGGACGTCCGGCGCCGCGTCGCCCAGGATCGCCACCGCGTCCAGGATCAGATCCACGTTCTTCACGGGATTGAGCCGCCCGACGAAGAGTCCCACCGGACGCCGGGGATCGAGCCCGAGCCGCGCCCGCAGCCGCGCCCGCTCGGCCGGATCGGCCGCCGGGCGGAACCGCCCGACGTCGACGAAGTTCGGGATCACCCGCACGGGAGACCGGGGCCGGACGAACGCGCCGAGCTCCCGCGCCGTCTCCTCCGTCACGCCGGTGAAGGCGTCGGCCCGACGCAGGAGGACCCGGCGGATCCCGCGGAGCGGCGACCGCTGGTGCTCCCACACCTCGCCGAGGAGGCCGCCCGTGTGAGCCGTCACCACGACGCGGGCGCCGATCAGGGGCTTGGCCAGGATTCCGATGGTCGCCGGCGAGAACGTGGAGTGGCAGTGGAGGAGGCACCGGGCGCTCCGGGAGGGCCGGGCGCGCGCCAGCCAGCCCACCGCCCCGGCGATGAAGGCGCCCGCCGCGGCCACCCGCGGCCGCGGGACCCGCAGGCGATGCACCTCCACGCCGTCCGCCCGCTCGACGGCCGGCGTGCCGGGGACGCGCCGGGTCAGGATCGACACCGGGACCCCGCGCCGGGCCAGCTCGCCCGCGAGGTCCCGGCAGAAGCGCTCCATGCCGCCGACGACCGGGGGATACGTGGAGGTGACGATGATGACAGGGGCGCCGAGCGTCGACGGCAGCGCGGCGGGCTCAGCCAAAGCAGACGCCCTCGACCCGCGGCACCAGCCGGTCCCAGCTGAACTCGGTCTCGGCCACGCGCCGCGCCGTCTCGCCCATGGCCCGCCCCCGCGCGCGGTCGCGGAGGAGGCTCAGGATGGCCTCGGCCAGCTCGGCGGGCGCCTCGGGGTCCGCGAGGATCCCCGCGCCGCGCGCCTCGACCCAGGCGAAGTGGGGCGCGCGGGTCGACACGACAGGTCGCCCCGCGGCGAGGTACTCGAGGAGCTTGAGCGGCGCGCCGACGATCGAGGGCGTGAGCAGGTTGAGCCCGACGTCCGCCGCACCGAGCCAGCGCGGCACCGCGTCGCGCGGGACGGCGCCGACGAAGTGCACCGCGGCGCCCAGCCCGAGGCGCTCGGAGAGCGCCAGCAGGCGCGGCCGCAGGGGACCGTCTCCGACCACGAGGAGCCGCGCCGTCTTCGCCTCGGCCAGGACAGCCGGGAGCGCCGCGAAAAGCTCGGGCAGGCCATGCCAGGGAGTGAGGGTGCCGACGAAGCAGAGGTACGGCCCTTCGGGCTGGAGCCCGAGGGCGCGCCGACACTCCTCGGCGGCCAGGGGGCGCACGCGCTCGACGTCGACGCCGTTCGGGACGGTGACGATCCGCTCAGCCCGCACGCCGTAGCGCGCCACGAGGACGTCGCCGATGGCGTCGGTCACGACGACCACCCGGTCCGCGCGACGGAGGGCCGCGCCCTCGAACGCGTCGAGGAGGCGGACCTTCCACGGCTCGAGACCGCTGAGGCGCGCCTCGTCGCGGTAGATGCCGTTGACCTCGCGGACGTAGCGGGCCCCCCGCCGGCGCGCGAAGCGCCCGGACGCCCAGCTGAGCGGCATCCCGCGCTCGTAGACCGCCGCCGGCCGTCCCCCGTCCCGCCGGAGCGCGGCGGCCAGCGTCGCCTGATAGAGGACGGGGAACAGGAGCGGGAGCCGGGGCGTCCAGACCGGGCGGATCGCGACCGGCGTGGGGTAGCGGTACGGGCGGAGCCGCGGCACGAAGAGCGTCACGCGATGGCCGCGCGCGCAGAGCCGGTCGGTCACCGCGAAGAGGTGCCGGGTATCGGCCCCCTCGATGCCCAGGTCGACGTTCGCCGCGTAGGTGAGCTCCACGGGGATTAGTCCATCGTCGGCGCTCAGCGGCCGGCGCAGCCGGTCCGCTGAAGCGATTCGTTAGGCGTCCGTTCGTCAGGTGTAGGGCGAAGCCGCTTCACCTCCGTCGTGAGAGCTTGGCGCGTACCTCCGCCCAAGATTTCGCAGCCGAGGGATTGCGCGCGTGCGCACGGCGGCGTCGGGCAAGTTCTTTGCGCTGCGCATCGGTCACCGGAATAGCCTCAGGCGTTTCGGCGAGGCTGTCCCAGATCTCTTCGAGCAACTGCAGTCGGTCGGCGACGCTGAGCGACAGGACCTCTTTGCGTACGCTACTCATAGCCGCATTCTCCGCTTCTCGTGCTGGAGGAGCAAGCCTCACGTCAGTACGCATAACCTCCCAACTGAGTGGCCGGCGTCAGCCGGTCCGCTCAACCCGGTGGTGAGCCGCCTCGTTCAAGCCAGACCGGCGGTATGGCCGAACGGCCACCAAGTCGTCATCCCCGACCGGTCGTACATCCGCGACGTTCACCGTCACCAACGCCTCTGTTCTCCCGGAAGCCGTCACGAACTCGACCTCAATGCCGTCAGGGTCGTAGACCTGCACCACCGCACCGAGGTCTCCCTTACGAAGCCCGCGTTCGGGTAGCTCCGTGTCCAACACCACAGTATCGAGAACGCGATATCTCATCTCGTCAACGCAGCGCGTCCCGAATCCGGAAGGTGAGCAGCATCGCCGCCCGGGCGTCCTCGAACCTGAGGCTCTCGGACGGCTCCCCGCGGATGCGCCGGGCGAACTCGGCGAGCTGGGCGGCGTGGCCCTTGTCGGGCGCCCGGAGACGGGTGCCTCGGTCGCGGACGCCGAAGGTCTCGAGGGTCCGGAAGTCGTCGAGGACGAGCGCCCGCCCGCCCCCGAAGACCTCGATCCGCTCCTTCCCGGCCGCCCCGGGCCCGAGGCTCGTGTAGACGATCGTCGCCAGCGAGCCATCCCGGTAGGTGAGGGTCGCGCTCACGTTGTCGGGCGCCGGCACCGCGCCGCCGTCCACCGGCACCGCGCGGGCGGTGACCCCGGTGGCCGGCTCGCCGACGAGGAAGTTGCAGAAGTCGACGAAGTGGCAGACCTCGCCCACGATCCGCCCGCCACCGACCGCCGGGTCGTGGACCCAGTGGGCGGGCGGAATCGGACCGGCGCTCACGCGGTAGAGGATCACCAGCGGACGGGGGCCCCCGGCGAGCAGCGCGCGGGCCTGGCGAGCCAGCGGCGCGAAGCGGCGGTTGAAGCCGACCGTGAAGTGGACCGGGCGCTCGGCCAGGGCGGCCCCGATCGCCTCGGCCTCCTCGGCCGTCAGACACAGAGGTTTCTCGACGAAGACGTGCTTGCCCGCCCGGATGGCCTCCCGGGCCTGACCGGCGTGAAGGTGATGAGGGGTGGCGATCACGACGAGGTCCACGTCGGGATCGGCCAGGACCGCGGCCGGGTCGGTCGTGCAGTACTCGGCCCCGAACTGCGCCGCGGCCTCCCGGGCGGACACTCCCGTCGCCGCCACCACGGCCCGGAGGCTGAAGGCCGCGTCGCGGCGGAGATTCGGGAGGTGGACGCTCCGCGTGAATCGCCCGGCCCCGACGACGGCCACGCGGAGCGCCCGGCCGGTCACGGGCGCGGGCGCCTGCTCGCGGAGCCGGACGACGGGCTCGAGCCCCGGGGCCGCCGCCTCGTACCGGAGCAGGACGCCGACGGGGCGCTCGGGAGACGTGACGAAGCGGTACGCCGCCGGGGCATCCTGGAGGGCGAACACCCGCGCGATCAGGGGACGGAGGTCGAGCGCGCGGTCGGCGAGCAGCTGGACGAACGCCTCGAGGTTCCGGTTCTCGGTCCAGCGGACGTACTCCGCCGGGTAGTCGAGGCCCTCCTCCTCGTAGAGGGGATCGTAGCGGCCGGGGCCCATCGAGCGGGCGATCGCCAGCTCGAGCTCTTTCCGGTAGAATGCGTCGCGATCGAGGGCGAGCGGGACCGCGCCCACGATCACCACGCGACCGCGCGGCCGCGCCAGCTCCACCGCGAGGCTCACCGGCCCCTCGGACGATCCGCTGGCGCAGACCAGGACCGCGTCCCCGCCAAGACCACCCGTGAGCGCCCGGAGGGCCGGGGCGAGCTCGGGCGCCTCCGGCGCGAAGGTCGCGGCGCAGCCGGCCGCGTCGCCGAGGCGGCGCCGGGCCTCGAGCGGCTCGACGCCGACCACGCGGCAGCCGGCCAGGCGGAGGAGCTCGACCGTGAGGAGGCCCACCAGGCCGAGCCCGATCACCACCGCCGTCTCCCCCAGGGACACGCGGGCCTGACGGACCGCCTGGAGCCCGACGGCCCCGAGCGAGGCGAAGGCCGCCGCCTCCAGATCCACGCCCGCCGGCACGCGGACCACGAGGTTCCGGGGGACCGCCACCACCTCGGCGTGCTGCGCGTACTCGGCCCCGCCGCAGGCCACGCGGTCCCCGACCTCGAGGTCGAGGACGGCGGGGCCGCGGGCGAGCACGGTCCCGGCCAGGCTGTAGCCGCGGGGGTGGAGCCGGCCCTGGCGGCCCCGGATCGCCTCGAGGGTGGGCCCGATGCCGGCCTCACGCAGCCGGGCGACACCCTTGCGAATGAGTCCCCCGGCGCGCTCGATCCGCGCGCCGAGCGTGGCCGGCGCCCCCAGCCCGACGGTCTCCGTCCCCGGGCTGATCAGGGAGAAGGCGCTCTGGACGAGGACACCCCCGGGCGGGCACTGGGGGGGCGGCACCTCCTCGACCACCACCGCCCCTTTCACGTCGACGAAGACCTGGCGCATCCTCGGTCACTTCGGGTCCGGCGGGACGGCCCGCCCGGCGTCAGCCCCCCGGTTGATAGCGCACCTTCAGCAATGCCGGCGGCCCCGTCACGCCCCGGGTGTTCGTCGCCCGGACCCAGATCACGTTCACGCCGGGCTGGAGCTTCCACCAGAACGGGCCCAGCTGGATCTCCCAGCCGAGGGGAGGATCGGTCCACGCGACCTCGTACCCCCCGAAGTCGAAGACGTTGGTCTGGACCTCCAGCGCGAGGAGGTCGTCGGCGATCCGCGCGGGGGTGATCCGGACCTGGTTGAGGCGCGCGTACGCCGTGGCGGCCTGAGCGGTGGTCCTTCGGGTCAGCGGCGCCGGCCACCGCTCGGTGTAGGGATCCTCCCACTCGACCATGTCCTCCCAGCGGTCGAAGGGGTTCTCCGGATGTGTCAGGTGGTCGGCCTTGAGGTGCCACCGGAGGTGGTAAAAGAGCGCGACGTAGTCGATCGAGTACGGGTCCGGATGACCCTCCTGTACCGCACCCAGCACCATCGTCGGCGTGCCCGTGTTCCCCAGGACCAGGGCGTCGTGCACCTCGAGCGCGCTGAGCGGGATCCCGGCACGCTCGAAGTGGAGGTTGTAGTCGGCGTCGAGCAGGACCCACTTGTTGTAGTCGTTCGACCAGGCCTCGACCAGAAAGTGCGCCAGGGGATTTTCCTGAGTGCCGACCTCGATGTAGCGAGCCGGCACCCCGAAGGAGGCCAGCGACTGGAGGAGCACCATCGAGTACTGGCCACAGAACCCCCCCGTGATGCCGCTCCGGATCCAGTCGAGGATCGTCAGCGCGTCCCACGGCGGATAGGGGTCCGGCCAGCCGATCGGAAACTGCGCCGCCACCCAGTCCTTGAGGCGCAGGATGGCCTCCCATTCCGAGGCCGCGCCCGCCACGACGGCGTCCAGACCCTCCCGGTCCCGCAGCTCGGCGAGGCGCGGGGCCTCGAACGGCTCGAAGCGGAACGGGAGCCCGGGGGCGATGACGCCGTTCCGGCTCTCGATGACCTCGACCCGCCCCGTGAACCCGGTGGTGACGACCCAGATGGCCAGGAGGACGAGCGCGCGGCTCACCGTCCGCTCTCCGAGGGCCCTCGCGTGCCCGCGGCGAGCTGGAAGCGCCGCTCGAGCGGAAGCGGGGCGTCGGCGGCCGTGTAGATCGCCACCGGCGCCGGCTCCTTCACCCCGTAGCGCGGCGACACCCAGCCGGAGCGCAGCTCGACCTCGAGGCCGTGGCCGGGCTCCGGCACGAGCCACGCGGTCAGCCCCTCGGGGCCGGCGACGCGCACCGTGCCGTCCGCCTCGGCCCGCACCGCGAGCCCGACGTCGAAGTGGAAGGACCAGGCGACGTGGTGGCGCCCGGGCCCCGTGAGGCGGTCCCGCACGGACACCGTGCCGGTGCGCTTGTCGAGCTCGAGCCGCCGGCGGTGCGTGACCGGGGCGGGCAGGCGGCGGTAGCCGACGTGCTCGGCGTCGAGACGGCTCATGGCCTCGGTGTCCTCCCAGGCGAGCGCGCGCGGGTCGGCGTCCCGGCCCAGCGCGAACAGCGCCTCCGGATCGAGCACATTGATCTCCTCGCCATCCACGGTCACCGTGTTGTGGGCCGCCGAGGACCGGAACCAGTTCCGCCACCGCGGGTCGGCCGAGTACGTGTAGGTCCCCGGGTCCACCAGGATGCGCCGTCCCCCCGCCCACCACTCGAAGCTCAGGGTGTCGTTGTGCCGGTGGCCCCCGTACCCGCCGAGGCCCACGACCCCGAGGCTCACGAGGGCCCCGGCCCCTCGGCCGCGCATGATGTACACCCCGCCGACCGGAAAGGCCCGCGACCCCGGCTCCGCCGGCGGGACCGCCTCTCCCGGGACGGGCTCCGCCCCGTAGCCCCAGCGGAAGAGGAGCCAGACGGCCGCCTCGTGAGGCTCCCCCCCGAGGGGTCCGAGGTCGTCCCGCTCGAGGAGACCAGCCCCCACGGCGAGCACCTCTCGGTGGTCCCGGGGATTGGCGGGGCCCAGCGGGTGAAGGGCGCCGTCGTCCCCGTCCCCGAGAGCAGGGGCCGTGCCGTCCGGACGCGTGTAATATCGCACGAATTCCAGCATGTTCCCAAGGATCTCGGCGTTGTCGGGCCCCAGGACCGCCGAGACGGGGGCCCGCCCGCGCGGGGGGCGCGGGCCTCCCGGAAGGCCGAGCCCGAGCCGGGCGGCGTTGAGGAGGGCCAGCGCGGTGGCCGAGAGATAGAGCTCGGTGACCAGGCGGTGATAGCCGGTGGCGCTCTCCTGGCTCACGCCGTCCGCGAAGACCTGGAGCGGAAGCTCGGCCCGCAGCTCGCCGAGGGCCAGCTCGGCCCACGCCCGCCCCTCCGCCGTGTCATGAAAGAGGACGCCGAGGTAGAGCAGCCCGACCAGGTCGGCGAGGTAATGGTTGTTGCGCTGGACGGGGTTCCACTCGAGGTTCTCGCGAAGGAAGCGCCCGTGCCAGAAGAGGCTCCCGAGGACCGGGAGCCAGCTCACCGGCGGGACGCCGGGGGCGCGGCCGACGAGACCGAGCGCCAGCGTCCAGTTCACGGCCCGGATGGCCACGTCCATCGGGCACTCCCAGTTCACGCCCCACTCGACCGGGTTCTCCCGGACCCAGTGCGCGAGCTGGGCCCGGACCTCCTCGACGTAGCGCGCGCCGCGCACGGGATCGCCCTCCTCGAACGCCCACCAGGCCGCCTGCCCCAGGCGCAGGAGATGGTGGCCGCGGCTCAGCTCGCGGGGCACCTTCACGTCCGAGGCGTCGGTGAGGTCCACCGGGACGATCTCCGTGTAATGCCGCCGCGGCCAGGCCCGGCCCGACTTGAAGTCGCGATGCCAGTCGATCTCGGGGCCGAGATCCGTCGGTCCCGAGCCCAGGAGGTCGAACCGGTGGAGGAGGAGGGCCTCGGCCGCGCGGCGGGTCCGCTCCGCGCTTTCCGGCGACCGCGCCGCCAGGCGCCCGAGGAGGGCGCCGCGGTCCTCCCAGCCGAAGAAGAAGCGCTCCCCGGCGGCGCGCAGGAGGGACTCGGCCAGGGCGTGGTCGGCGCCGGTCCAGCCGAAGAGCGCCCGGAACTCCGGCTCGGTGAACGTGCGGGGCCGCAGCAGCGCCCGGTACTTCCGCAGCTTGCGCCGGGCCAGGCGGTCCACGCGGCCCCCGACCCGGCGGAAGAGCTCCGTGGATGGCAGGGCGCGCGCTCGGCGGTAGACCCGCCGAGCGGCGTCGAGCGTGAGCTTCACGGTCTGCCGGAAACCTCTTTCACCCTCACTAGCGACACGCCGAGCCGCCGAACTCTGACTACCACCGGGCCGGGGATGCGTCCGGAGCACGCTCCCCGCGCCGCCAGAACGAAGTCCGCCTCGCGTGCATTTTCGATCAGCGCGAAGTTCCCCGGAAAGAAGTAATCCGAGGACACGATCTTCGAGCATACGGCGATCCGGTAGGGCCTCTCGGACGAGAGACCGGGGGCTCGCTCCTTCACATGGACCGCGAGGCGCCTGATCGCTTCGTTGTAGGCGTCCTCCGGAGGCCAGAGCTCCTGGTAGCCATAGAGACCCAGGACCACGGCCAGGGCGACACCGGGTATCGCCGCCGCCACCGTCCGGCCCGGGGACGCGGCGCCCAGCCGGACCAGCCGGGCACCGAGCCACTCGCGCGCCCGACTCGCCGATCGCACCAGCACCCAGGCGGCCGAGAGCGCCAGAAGCGGAAAGGTGGGAATGATGAATCGACCCTCGTCCGGCATGACGGTGAGGCCGAACAGAAACGGGAAGGTGGCCGTGGCCACCGCCACCAAGAGGACATGCCCCCGACCCAGCGCGAGCCGGACAAGCCCGAGCGCGGCGGCGACGGTGACGAGCGACCCGAGGCGCGACGACCAGAATCGCCAGACCCACAGCGCGCCATCGCCATACCGCCTCGCCACCTCGCGCGGCGTGTGGAGACCAAACACGTACTCGAAGGCCGTTACGTCCGACCCGGTGAACACGTTCTGGACGATGGCCTCCCTCGACGGGAATCCCGGCCGGCCGGCGAACTCCATGTTTCGATGGCTTTTCGCATGAACGTTGACACTGTAGAACGGGTCGCCGAATTCCCGGGCGCTGTAGGCGAGGTAGGGGGTGACCAGCCCCAGCCCGACCAGCCCCCCGGCCGCGGCCCTGGCCACCGTCGCTCGCCATCCCCGACGCTCCGCCGTGATGTCGACCAGTGCCCGATCGGCCAGTAGGGCCACGGCGGGCAGGACCCCCGTGAAGCGAATGAGGGCCAACCCGCCGCCGAGGAGCCCGGCCGTCACCCAGCGCGAGACGCCCTTGGCGCGGGGGACCGCAAAGAGGGTCACCAGGAGCCCCAGCAGCAAGGCCGTCGAGACCTCTTCCCGCAAGCCGCGGACGCTCTGGAACACGAGCTCCCGGTTCACCGCCAGGAGTCCGGCCGCCACCAGCCCGACGCCCCGGCCATAGAGGGCGGCCCCCAGCACGTATGTGATCCCTACCACCAGAATGGACGCGCCGACCGACAACCGGCGAACCACGTCCGGAGCGTTCCCCCAGACCCAGGTCACGCCCTTGATCAGCCAGATGTACGGCGGCCCGATATGGCGAGAATCCAACGGCCCGCGCATCTCGTGGGCGATCTGGCGGAACATGACGACGTCTGGATCGAGCTCGAGGTCGCGGTACTCGCCGGCCAGCTCGAGCCGAAGGTAGAGACCGAGCGTCAGGATCGCTGCCAGGCCGAGCAGCGGCAGGAGCGATGTCGCCTGACGCGGGTCCCACGCCCGCTTGGGAGGAGGCATCCAGGGGGCGTCGGAGCCCGGGGACCCCGAGAGATCGGTCGATCGCATCGCCGCCAGAGGCACGCTAGGGGCGCCGCTCCACGATCAGGGAGACCTCGTCCTTCAAACGCTCTTCTCGCGGGACCGCGCCCGGGCTCCCGAACCTCGAGCGTGTTCCGCGGGCCGCCCGGCCAGAATAGCGCATCACGCCACGCCTCACCAGGGCGGTCCGGACGGGTCCGGGGGGGGGCAGCCGTGCCCCGATGCCGCGAGAGGCCAGCGTGGGTGTAACCGGCCTCGCCCATCGCTCGGGTCCGCGCCGGCTCGCGGATCAGCGCGAGGACGGCCTCGGCGAGCGCGCCGGCGTCCACCGGGGGCACCAGGAGCCCGGTCGCCCCGTCCTTCACCAGCTCGGCCGGCCCGCCGAGCCCGGAGGCGACCACGGGCTTGGCCAGCGCGCCGGCCTCGATCACCAGGCGGGCAAAGTGAGGGACGGTCGAGTCACGGGCGACTCGGACGGTCCGGTCCATCAGGTCGCTAGAGGTCAAGGATAACGCGGACCCGCCGTTCGACCTCTTGCATGAGATCATGTTGGAGCAGACCAATCTCGTGACGGAATGACTCGTTCGCCACCGCAATCATCTGACCGAGGAGCAGATCGCTTTCCCGCGCCAATCCGCCGTGGCCGGTCGGAATCCGCAGCCTCAGGATGCCGGGGTCTTCCACGAGGCGGCTGGTTGTTGGGACGACAACGGTGGACGGGTAGCCAGCCTCGTTGACGAAATCGGACTGGAGGACGAGCGCCGGCCTGAGCTTGCCTGGCTTTGTCTTCACCCGTGGATTGAAGTCCACGACGTAGAGGAAGCCTCGCTTGATCTGCACGAACTATTTCCGACTCGAGCGCGCGACTCCGGCGCCGGACAACTCCCGGTTTTCCTTCCGGTCGGCCGACGCACAGCGGCGCACCGACTCATGGACTTCCCGCCTCAGGCGTTCCTCGTCGGCTTTCGTCTCCAGCGCCCTCAGGGCAACCCGGATCACCTCGGACTTCGTGGGGATCCTCAGTTCCCGCCGGAGCCGCTCGATCTGTTGCTCCTCCTTCTTCGAGACCGCAATAGCTCCCATAGTTCACCTCATAATATGAATTGTTATGGGTTCTATAATATCGCAAGACGCCGACGGGATGGCCCGCACCGAGGGAACCCGGGAGCCGCGAGGCGGAGGGTCAGCCGGGCACGAGCTCCCGGTAGACGGCCACGGTCCGGGCGACCTGGGTCCGCGCGTCGAAGTGCTCGCGCGCGTGGGCGTAGCCGGCCTCGCCCATCGCCCGGGCCCGCGCCGGCTCGCGGATCAGGGCCAGGACCCCTTCCGCCAGCGCGGCCGGGTCCCGCGGGGGCACCAGGAGCCCGGTCGCCCCGTCCTTCACCAGCTCGGCCGGCCCGCCGAGCTCGGAGGCGATCACGGGCTTGGCCATCGCGCCGGCCTCGATCACCGGACGGGCGAAGTGGGGGACGGTCGAGGGGAACACCAGCACGTCGAGCGCGGCCAGGACCGCCGGGATGTCCTCACGGACCCCGGTGGCGCAGAGCGTGTCGGCCCCGAGCCCCTCCGCGCGCGCGGCCGCGTCCAGCGCCGGCCGATCCTCGGGCGCGACCCCCACCACCAGGAACCGGGCCGTGGGCGCCGACTGCCGCACCCGCGCCGCGGCAGCCAGGAACACGGGTGTTCCTTTCACGTCGCGCAGGCCCCCGACCATCCCGACCAGCGGCGCGTCCTTGGCGATTCCGAGCTCGCGCCGGACCGGGTCGCCGGAGAGCGCGCGGTCGAAGTGGGCGAAGTCCACGAAGTTGTGGATGACCCGGACCGCGGGCGACGGCATGAGCTGAGCGGCGTCGTAG
>DASYQW010000205.1 GCA_036005065.1 Candidatus Methylomirabilota bacterium
CGCGCGAGGCTGGCGACGAGCCGGTTCTCGACCGGGTCGGCGGCAAACGCCATCACGATGGGGATCGTCCTCGTCGCGTCCCGGGCCGCCTGCACCGCGGGCGTGCTGGTCGCGAGGATGAGGTCCACCCGCATGGCGACCAGCTCGGCCGCCAGCGCGGGCAGGCGCTCGAGCTTCCCCGCGGCGCCCCGATACTCGATGAGAAGGTTCTGGCCCTCGACGTAGCCCAGGCCCCGCAAGCCTTCCGACAGGGCCCCGGGCCGCGTCGGCCCGGGGCGCGTCGGCCCGAGCCCCCATGGCCCGAGCCACCCGATCCGGTAGATCTTCCCCGGAGCCGGCTGCGCACCGACCGGGATCGCCACCGCCACGAGGGCGGCGACCAGCAGCCACCGCCCGATCCGCCGGTCGCGCACGATCACGCTCACCCGTGGCCGCGCCTCAGTCGCCGATCTCCACCATCGCCGGCGACGGCGCCGCCTCGGGCCGGGCCCGCGTGAGCCGGACCGGCTCGGTCCACACCCCCAGGCTTCCGTTCCGCGCCGCCACCAGCACGTTGACGAGCCAGCGCGCGTCGTCGGGCTCGGGGTGATCGGCCCGGTAGTGGGCGCCGCGGCTCTCACGGCGCTCGAGGGCGCTCCGGGCGATCAGCCGGGCGGCCAGCGCCTGGTTCCGCGCGTCGAGCCACGCCTGCCAGGCCAGGTTGTAGGCGGGCCCGCCCGGGACCGGCGCCGCCTCGACCCGGGCGCCGAGCTCCTCGAGCGCGTGGAGGGCCGCCTCGAGCCCCTCCCCCGTCCGCACGAGCCCGACCTGCTCCCACATCAGGTCCCGCAGCGCCCGCCGGAGGGCCACGACCTCGTCCCGGCTGCTCCGGCCGAGGGGGAGGCGGGCGGCCGCCGCGCCACGCTCGCCGTCGCGCGCCGACACCGCCGGCCGGGGCCGCTCCACCACCCACTCCGCCATCACATCCCCGGCGATGCCCCCGAAGACGGTCGAGTCCGCCACGCCATTCCCGCCCAGCCGGTTCGCGCCGTGCACGCCGCCCGCGTCCTCGCCGGCGGCGAACAACCCCTCGACGGCCGTCCGACAATCGGGCTCGATCACTACGCCGCCCATGAGGAAGTGCGCGGTCGGCATGACGGGCACCGGCCGGCGCGCCAGATCCAGCCCGAAATCCCGGCAGCGGCGCGCCATCCCCCGGAAGTTCCGCTCGACGAAGTCCGCCCCGAGGTGGGAGACGTCGAGCCACACGCCGCCCTCGGGCGTGCCCCGCCCTTCGGCGATCTCCCGGTAGCTCGCGCGGGCCACCACATCCCGGGTCGAGCGCTCGAGCCGGACCGGATCGTAGCGGGCCATGAAGCGCTCGCCGGCCTGGTTGAAGAGCCGCCCGCCGGCGCCCCGCAGCCCTTCCTCGAGCAGCGCTCCGGTCATGAGCGACCCCGGCACCACGAGTCCGGTCGGGTGGAACTGGACCATCTCCATGTCGCGGAGGGTCGCGCCGGCCCGGAAGGCGAGCGCGATCCCGTCGGCCGCCTTGTCCGCCGAGCAGGCGACGACCCGATACATGGTGGGCCCGCCCCCGCACGCGAGGAGGGTGGCCCGCGCGCACGCGAGGACGGCCCCGCCGGTGCGGATGTCGAGGAGGAGGGCGCCGCCGACGCGCCCGGCGCCGTCCTGGAGCAGCTCGAGCGCGCGATGCTCCTCCAGCACCCGGATCGCCGGCCGGGCCCACACCTGCTCGGCGAGGCGGTTCATGATCTCGATGCCGGTGAGGTCGCCCTTGTGGATCGTGCGGTCGTGGCTCTGGCCGGCGAAGGGCTTCTGATGAATCTGCCCGTCGGGCGCCCGGTCGAAGAAGCAGCCGTAGCGGCTCTCGAGCTCGACGATCCGCGCCGGTGCCGTCTCGACGAGCCGCCAGGCCAGCTCCTGGTCGTTGAGGAACCCGCCGCCCTTGAGCGTGTCGAGCAAGTGGGCCTCGAGCGAGTCGGGGGCGCGGAGGACCGCGTTGTAGCCCCCCTGGACCATCCGGGTGCAGCCGGCGCGGCCGAGGAGACCCTTCACGACGAGGGTGATGCCGAGGCCGGGGGCGCGGTCGGCGGCGTGGAGCGCGGCGGTCAGCCCCGCGCCGCCGGCGCCGAGAATCAGGAGGTCGGTCTCGATGCGCTCCACGGGGGTACGGTATGAAGTCCCCGGCGAGGCGTCAAGCCCGGTCCACGCC
>DASYQW010000206.1 GCA_036005065.1 Candidatus Methylomirabilota bacterium
ATCCAACCCAGTCGCAGGGACAGCCTTCGGATCGCGGGGGTGGTCACGAACGTCGCGACGAAGCTGGCCGCGAAGACCACGAGGTAAGGGACCACGTCGCGGTGATGGTACCCCCGCGAGCGGGGGCCCATCGCCGCCTCAGCCGGCGTAGACCGGGAACCGCGCCACCAGGTCGCTCACGCGGGCCCGGCAGGCCGAGCCGACGCGCTCGTCGTCCGGGCGGCGAAGCACCTCGCCGAGGATGCCGGCGACCTCCTTCATCTCCGGCTCGTCCATCCCCAGCGTGGCCGGGCCCGGCGTTCCGACCCGTATGCCCGAGGGTCTCGCTGGCGGGGACGGATCGAATGGGATGGCGTTCTTGTTCAGGGCGATGCCGATGCCCTCGCTCGCGGCTTCCGCTTCCGCGCCGCCGATCGACAGCGGCCGGAGGTCGGCCAGGATGAGATGGGAATCGGTCCCCCCCGAGACGATCCGGATCCCCTCGTCGGCCATACCCTCGGCCAGCGCTCGGGCCGAGCGGACGGTCCGCGCCGCGTAGTCGGCGAACTCCGGCGTGGTGGCCTCTCGAAGGGCCACCGCCTTGGCGGCGATGAGGTTCTCGAGCGGGCCCCCCTGCATCATGGGGAACACCGCCCGATCGATGGCCTTGGCGTGCTCCTCGCGGCACACGATGATCGCCCCCCGGGGCCCGCGGAGCGTCTTGTGCGTGGTGAAGGTCACCACGTCGGCATGCGGCACGGGGTTGGGGTAGGCACCCCCGGCCACGAGCCCGATGAAGTGCGACGCGTCGACCCAGAACAGGGCTCCGACCTCGTCGGCGATCCGGCGGAACCCGGCGAAGTCGATCACCCGCGGATACGCCGTGAAACCGGCCAGGATGATCTTCGGCCGATGCTCCAACGCGAGATCCCTGATTCGATCGAGGTCCAGGACCTCGGTCTGTGGATCCACCTCGTAGGGAACGAACGTGAACCACATCCCCGACACGTTCACGGGCGACCCATGGGTCAGGTGCCCGCCGTGCGAGAGCTTCAGGGCCAGGACCTTGTCGTCGGACTGTGGACGGAGGAACGCGCCGAACACGGCCACATTCGCTTGAGCCCCCGCGTGGGGTTGGACGTTCGCATGCTCCGCACCGAACACCTTCTTCGTCCGATCGATGGCCAGCGTCTCGGAGATGTCGACGAACTCGCACCCGCCGTAGTACCGGCGCCCCGGATATCCCTCCGCGTACTTGTTGTTCATCGTGGATGCCATGGCGGCCAGCACGGCCGGGCTCGCGTAATTCTCCGAGGCGATCAGCCTGAGCGTGGTGCGTTCCCGGTTCAACTCGCCCGCGATGGCCGCAGCGATCTCGGGGTCCGTGCGCTGCAGCGCTTCCCACTGGGCCACGAAGCCATCGCGGGTCACAGCTCGCCTCGCTCGATCATCGAGATCTCCTCCAGCCGGCGCACGTGGCGTCCGCCCTCGAACGGAGTGGCCAGCCACAGCTCCATGATCTCCCGGGCCAGCGTGGGGGCCACGATCCGGGCGCCCATCGACAGGACGTTCGCGTCGTTGTGCTGGCGAGACAGCCGGGCCGTGTACAGGTCGTTGCACAGCGCCGCCCGGACGCCCTGCACCTTGTTCGCCGCCATCTGCTCTCCCTGCCCCGAACCCCCGAGCACGATCCCACGCTCGGAACGTCCCTCCGCGACCGCACGAGCCACTTTCACGCAGAACAGGGGGTAGTCCACCGGCTCCTCGGAGTCCGTCCCGAGGTCGGCCACCTCGTGCCCCTGCTCCTTCAGGACCTGCTTCAGCTCTTCCTTGAGGGGGAAGCCGGCGTGGTCCGAGCCGATGGCGATCCGCATCGGCTCAGTCGGCCCGCCTCGAGGCGACGGAGCGCGCGTCGTACAAGGCGCTCGCCAGCCGCTCGCACAAGTCCTCCAGCTCGAAGGCCACGGCCCGGTAGCCCTGGAGGGAGAGCCCCAGAGGATCCATGACGTCCTCGTCCGGGATGCTCGGCGATCCAGCGCGACGGCGGTGGGCATCGGCCGCCGCCGTCCGAAGGCCCCCATCGGAAGGAGTGGTGTCCACCGGGCGCGCGCCGGCGGTCTCCATGAGGCGAACCAGTTCCTTCAACGTGAACGTCCTGGCCTCCGCCTCCGGGACGAGCGCCTGGACGTCCTCGCGATGCTCCGCTGCCATCACGACGATCAGGACGGCGTCTCGGATGTCCTCCGGGCGGAGACGGCGGGCCAAGTGACCCGAGACATCCGCCCCGAGCTCCGCGACCGCCTCCACGGCCTCGGGCATCGCGGGTGCGCCGTCG
Organism: Candidatus Methylomirabilota bacterium; assembly: GCA_036005065.1. Taxonomy (NCBI): domain Bacteria; phylum Methylomirabilota (SeqCode); species Candidatus Methylomirabilota bacterium. The sequence continues at coordinate 2,315 of DASYQW010000206.1, forward strand.
CGGGCGATGGTGCCCGCGGAGCCCACAGGCGGCGCGCCGTCACCGAGGCGCCGTTCGAGGGCCGAGCGCAGCAGGCCCTCCGCCATCGGGGAGCGACAGATGTTCCCGGTGCATACGAGCAGGACCTGAGCCATGGGATCGAGCCGGAGTCTAGCATCGGCCCTCGGCCCGCAGGCAGGCCGATGCCACGCGTCTCACGACTCGAGCGCCTCGAGGAGGTCGGTCTCATCGAGCGACCCGGTCCGAAGGACGCGGAGCCGCCCATCGGTGGCGTCCACCACGGTCGAGGCGTTCCCCTCGAGCGGCTCGTCCTGGCACAGGTACACGGCCACGCGCGCCCCGAAGGCGCGCGCGAGGCCGTCGCAGTCTCGAGGGGTCGCGTCGCCGGTCTGGTTGGCGCTCGTGACCGCGAGCGGACCGGTGATCGCCAGCACCGCGAGCGCCAGCGGGTGATGCGGGATCCGCAGCCCGATGGTTCGCGCCTCGCTGCCCAGGTTCCAGCGACGACTGGCCTCGGTCCGAGCAAGGACCAAGGTCAACGGACCGGGCCAGAACCTCGCGGCGAGCGCGGCGGCCCGCTCGTCGAATGCCGCGAGCTCGCGAGCCGCGGCCGATGAGGGCACGAGCACCGCGATCGCCAGGTCACGCGGGCGACCCTTGGCATCGAACAGCGAGCCGGTTGCCGCCGGATCGTCGGCTCTGGTCCCGATCCCGTAGACCGTATCCGTCGGGATGACGATGAGCCGCCCGCTCAGCGCGGCGGCGGCGGCGTCACCGACGGGGTCGCTCACCGCACATCTCCCACGATGCCGTCAGCGCTCACGGCCGCCGTCCCACGACGATCCGGTCGCGTCCGGCCAGGTCGGGCACGATCCGCACGTCCTCGAAGAAGCGCTCCACCACCTTCGCCACGTCGGGACCCTGCGCCGCGCCGATCTCGACGGCCAGCGCCCCGCCCCGGCGCAGCCATCCGATTGCCTCGGCGGCCAGCCGCTCGTGGAGACGGGTCCCGCCGACGAGCGCGAGGCGAGGATCCGCTCTGACCTCGGCCGGCAGGTCGTGGTATTCGTCGGCGGTCACGTACGGCGGATTGCTCACCACGAGATCCACCGCTCCGCGGAGCTCGAGCGGCAGCGGCTCGAGCAGATCGCCGAGGAGCACCGCGATGCTCGCCCCGAGGCGCTCCCCGTTCTCCCGCGCGAGCTCGACGGCCTCGGGCGACAGGTCGGTGGCGAAGACGCGGGATCCCGGTCTCTCATCCGCGATGGCCAGGGCCACGGCTCCCGATCCCGTCCCCACGTCCACGACCACCGGCTCCTGTCGTTCACCGAGGCCCTCCAGGGCCACGTCGACCAGCACCTCCGTCTCGGGCCGGGGGATGAACACGCCGGGGCGCACCGTCACCGTGATCCGCCGGAACGCCTGCTCGCCGGTAAGGTGTTGCAGCGGGGTCCCGGCACACCGCTGGCAGAGCGCCCGGCCGAACGTTCGGGCCTCGCTCATTGACAAGCCCTCGCTCCGCGCGTACAGACCGGCCCGGTCTGTCGAGAGGACCGTCATCATGATCGCCTCGGCGGACTCCCGGGCGCCGTCGACGCCGTGCCGCTCCAGGTACGCCGTGGCCCGGGTCAGGACCTCGGACGGTCGCATCGGATCAGCGCCGCCCGTCGCCGCCGAGCTGCTCCGCCCGTTCTGCCGCGAGCAGCGCGTCGACGAATTCGTCGAGGTCCCCATCCAGGACCTCGTGGAGCCTGTGGGCGGTGAGCTTGATCCGATGGTCGGTCACCCGGTTCTCGGCGAAGTTGTAGGTGCGGATCTTCTCGGCCCGTTCCCCCGTCCCCACCTGGGCCCGCCGCACCGCGGCCTCCTTCTGTTGGGCCTCCTCCTGGGCCCGGCGGAGGAGCCGGGCCCGCAGGTACCGCATGGCCTTCTCCCGGTTCTGCAACTGGGACCGCTCTTCCTGAGTCGCCACCACGATCCCGGTCGGGAGGTGGGTGATCCGAACTGCGGAGTCCGTGGTGTTCACGGACTGCCCGCCGGGGCCGGAGGAACGGAACACGTCGATCTTCAGGTCCTCGGGCCGGATCTGGAGGTCGACCTCCTCCGCCTCGGGCAGGACCGCCACCGTGGCCGTGGAGGTGTGTTTGCGGCCGCCGGACTCGGTCACCGGGACGCGCTGGACCCGGTGCACGCCGGATTCGTGCTTCAGCCGTGAGTAGGCGCCCTTCCCCTTGACCTCGAGGACGACCTCTTTGAACCCGCCGAGGTCCGAGGGCGAGGCCGACAGAACCTCGGTCTTCCATCCGTGCCGCTCGGCGAAGTGGCGGTACATCTCGAACAGCTCACCGGCCCATAGGGCCGCCTCCTCCCCGCCGGCGCCGGCTCTGATCTCGACGATCACGTCCCGTTCGTCGTTGGGGTCCTTGGGGACGAGCAGCTGTTCCAGCCGTGCCTGGAGGGACGCCGCCCGGTCCCCGGCGGCCTCGGCCTCTTGCCGAAGGTACGCGGCCATCTCCGAATCCTGCTCCGAAGCGGCCATGACCGCGGCCTCTTCGGCCTGGCGCTTTGCGTCCTTGTATTCGCGGTATGGGCCGACGATCTCCCCGAGCTCGGCGAGGTCCTTCCCCAGCCGGCGCAGGCGGTGGCGATCGGCGGCCACGTCGGGCGAGGCCATCTCCGCAGAGAGCTGGTCGTAGCGCTGCTCGACGTCCGACAGGCGTGATTCGAGATCCATGGACCTCGATTATCCGAAACGGGAGGGGGCGGGCGGGCGCCCGCCCCCTCGTTCAGTCGTCCTCGTCGTCCCAGGCGAGATCGAGGGGGGGGATCTCGGGGAACGTGAGGTCAACCGTCTCGGAGGACGTGAAGAGCTCCTCGGCCTGCCGCTCCGGAGGCGGGCCCTGGGGACCTGGCCCCTTCACCGTCGGCTCGGCCCAGCCGGCCCACGTGTCGGCGATGGGCGCGGGCCGGCCCGGCTCTGCATCCGGGATCTCCCGGACGTCGTCGCCTGAGTCACGGCGCTCGATGGCGTCTTCGAGCTCCTTTGCCACGCCGATCACCCGTTCCTGCATCTGCGACAGCTGCTGGACGAGCTCGTCGCGCCGGGTCGACAGGCCGGCGATCGTCCGGTCGGCCCGCTCCCGGGCTCTTCGAAGGTGCCGCTCTGCCTCGGCTCGGGCTTCCTCCGCCCGGGTCTGCGCATCGAGCCGCACCCGGTCGGCTTCCGCGCGAGCCTCGCGTAGGACCCGGTCCGACTCCTCGCCGGCTTCCCGTCGGATCCGGGCTGCTTCCTGATCGGCCGAGCGAAGCAGCTCGCTCACCCGGCGGGCCAACGTCTCGTAGGGATCGGCCCTGGACGCCTGGGCCTGCACGGCCGAGTCGGCCTCCAGCCGGGCCTCCTGGACCATCGCCGCCATATCCGCCACCTGGATGGCAAGCTGCTCCAGATAGTCGCGAACCTGGTCGGGGTCGTAGCCGCGTCGAGTGGTCACGAATTCGCGGCGGCGGATATGGTCCGGCGTCAGCAGGACGGGGAGATCGAGCTCGGCCGGGGACATGACAGCCTCCTGATCGCTTCGATTCGGGGGACCGCGGGAAAGACTCTAGGGCCATGGGCCGCCGATTCAACGACCTGGCCCGATGTCTGGGCGAAGGCCCCTCAGGCTTCCGTGGCCGGGAGTTGCGCTTCACGGCGCAACACCTCGTTGAACGAGGCGATGGCCACCTCGATCTCCTCCCGGTCCGGAGGCTTCGTCGTGATCTTCTGGAGCCACAGCCCGGGAGCCATCACGGCCCGCATGACCGGTGAACGATCGTGCCGCGCGCCCAGGCGCAGCACCTCGAACGCGAGCCCGGCGATGACGGGGATGGCAAGGATGCGGGACCCGATCCGCCACCAGAGGCCGGGGTTGCCGAAGGCCGCGAACACCAGGATCGCGACCACCATGACGATCAGCAGGAAGTTGGTGCCGCAGCGCGGGTGAAGCGTGGAGTACCGGTCCACGTTCTCGGGGACGAGTGTCTCGTCGTGCTCGTGCGTGGCGATGGTCTTGTGCTCCGCCCCGTGGTATTCGAAGACCCGACGGATCTCCTTCGCCCGCCCGATCAGTACGAGGTATCCCAGGAACAGCGCCACCCGGAACAGTCCCTCCAGCACATTGACCAGGAAGCTTGAGCCGACGCGATGGCCCACCCACCGGAAAGCGATGGCGGGGCCCACGACGAAGATGCCGACGAA
>DASYQW010000207.1 GCA_036005065.1 Candidatus Methylomirabilota bacterium
CGGCCCGCGCCGCCGCGAGGGCGTTCAGCGTGGCGAGGCGTACGGCGGCCCGGGTCTGAGCGGGCGTCAGCTCACGCCCGGCCCGACCCCGGTAGCGGAGGACGCCTCGGCGCTCGGGATCGTGGCCCGAGACGAAGAGGAACCCCCCGGCCGCCACGGCCGGGACATACTGGTCCGTGGGGAAGGGGGGTCTCGGAAGGACGAACCGGCCCGGGGGATCGCCGGACCGACGGCGAGCCCGGAAGGACCCCGACGAGCGCCGGGAGCTATCGGCGACGACGCGGGGTCGCGCGCGGAGCCGGGCGGCGCCCACGGCTCGGCGCCTTGCGCGGCGCGGCGGCCTTGCCGGTCCCGGACGTGCCGGCGCCATCGGCGACCTCGACGATCATCTCGATCTCGACGGCGATCCCGACCGGGAGCTCGGCCATGCCGACCGCCGATCGCGCGTGCCGTCCCGCCGCGCCGAAGACTTCGACCATGAAGTCGGAGAACCCGTTCATCACCTTGGGCTGGTCGCCGAACCCGTCGGCCGAGTTCACCATCCCGAGGACCTTGACGATCCGCCTGACACGATCGAGGCTGCCGAGCGCCTCCCGGGTCGAGGCGAGCAGGTTCAGGCCGACCAGCCGCGCGGCCTGGGCGCCTTGCTCCACGGTGAGGTCGCGGCCGAGCTTCCCGACGAAGGCCATCTTGCCGTCCTTCTGCGGCCCGTGGCCGGCGAGAAACAGAAGGTTGCCGACGCGCACCGACCGGACATAGTTGGCCATCGGGGCTGACACGGGTGGCAGATCGATGCCGAGCTCCTTCAGCCTCGCCTCTGCGCCCATCGCGTGCTCTCCTTCGCGGATACCTCGGAGTGAATGGTAGGATGGCCGGAAGCGGCGCCCCATCGTAGGGCGCCCATCCGGTCCTGTCAAGCCAAGCCGACGGGATGGAGGAAATCTGGCGACGCCGTCCGCCGCCGAGGACGGGCGCGCCGGTGAGCGAGCATGATCGAGCGACCAGCGCAGGACGCTAGCCCGGCCTCGTCACCCGATCGCGTCCCCGTGCTGGCCCCGGACGCGGCGACCGTCGTCCTGGCCCGCGACGCAGGTGAGGTGGCCGGCACGGTCGAGGTGCTCCTGCTCGAGCGTCACGCGGGGAGTCGGATGGCGCCCGGCGCGTTCGCCTTCCCCGGTGGCCGGGTCGAGCCCGACGACACATCGCCCGACGCCGAGCGCCTCTGCCGCGGGCTGACGGGCGCCGCCGCGGCCCGGATTCTTCATGATGTTCGGCCGGCCGGCCGGGCCATCGGCTTCTGGATCGCCGCGCTCCGGGAGCTCTTCGAGGAGACCGGGCTTCTCCTCGCGTGCGATGGGAGTGGCGCGTCCTTCGGGTCCGGTGAAGCCGGCCGCGAGCGTCTCCAGCAGTATCGGGCGCGCTGCCGGAGCGGGGGCGGTGTGTTCCGGACGATGCTTCTCGACGAGGGTCTCAGGCTGGCGACCGATCGGATGGTGTACTACGCCCACTGGATCACGCCGGAGGAGCGACCCGTTCGCTACGACACGCGCTTCTTCGTCGCCGCCGCGTTTCCCGACGGATCGCCCGAGCCTGACGGCATCGAGGTCGTGGCCGCGCGCTGGCTCACGCCGGCCGCCGCGGTGGCCGCGCACCAGGAGGGCGCGCTGAGTCTGCCCTTCGTCACCCAGCGTGTCCTTCGGTCGGTGGGCCGCTATCCCACCGTGGCCGCGCTCCTCGAGGCCGCGCGCTCGCGGGAGGTTCGGCCGATCCGACCCCGGATCGTGCTGGCCGGCGGCCAGGAGCGCCTGCTCTTGCCGGGCGATCCGGGCTACTTCTGAGGTCACGTCGGAGGGGGTGTCGGAACACCCCCTCCGAGGCCTCCCCCACGAATCGTTGCGGCGGCAAAAGCCGCCGCGCGGAACGGACCATTCAGCGGCGAGGTGGTTGAGTACCGGGGGGGAAAGGGGGCCGCGACTGCCCCCTTCCATTCAGGAGCGTGTCGGAGTAACCCGCTGCCGGCCACCGAGCGCGTGGTGCATCGAGGAGTGCTCCGAGCGGCGGCTTCGCCGCCGCCACGGCGGGGGGGCATCGGGGGGTCTTCCGAGACCCCCCCGAAGAGCTAGTCACCGGAGTCCGCCTCCGCCTCGCCGGCGCCCTCCGACGGACGCCGGGGGACGACGCCACGCCGGAGGAAGACCTCGCCGTTCCCGTTGGCATAGTCCTCCCAGATGACGTAGAAGCTCCCGTCCTTGGCGAAGAGCGTGATGGCTTCGGTCGACGTGCTTCCCGGATTGTTCGAAATATTCTGGGAGTGACTGAAGCTGGCCCCGCCATTCGTGGACACCGCGATCACGGCGTCGAGGCCGCCCCCCGCGGTGTTGTCCTCCCATCCGACGATGATGGTCCCGTCGGGTCCCTGCGCGGGATACGGATAGTCCGAGAAGGCCCACGAGGGCCCCTTTGCGAGGTTGATCGGCCGGGTGAAGGACGCCCCCCCGTTGACCGACTGGGCGAAGAAGGAGTCGTGCTTGTGGTCTACCCTGTCCTTCCGGACCTCGTAGGCGACCAGGATTCGCCCGTCCCGCCCCACCGCGACCGACGCGCAGTGGGCGTGGACGGGGGCGTTGGAGATGTTCAGGACCGGGAAGAAGTGGGCGCCGTTGTCGAGTGACCGGCTGAAGAGGACCTGGAAGTCTCGGGCGGCCCCCACACGGTCATGCCAGGTGACGTAGACCTTCCCGTTTCGCGGATCCACCGCGACGCCCGGGTACGGGGTGCAGGCTCCGGTCGGCGAGTCGGGCGGGCAGCCGCTCATGGCGACGCCGAAGAGGGCGCGCGGCCGCTCGAAGCTGATGCCTCCGTTGAACGAGCGGATGAGGGCGATGTTGCGGTGCGGGGAGGCCTCGTCCCAGACGACGAAGATCGTCCCGTTCGGGCTGACGGCGATGCGCCCCTCTTGCGAGTCCCCGGGGGTGTTGGAAATGTTTCGCGGCGACGTGAAGCTCTGGCCGCGGTTCGACGAGCGGACGAACATGATTTCCTTGTTGTGGAACGAGATGTCCTGGGTCCAGATCACATACACGGCGCTGCCGCGAACCGCGACCCGCGGACGGAGAGCGGCGCCGCCGGCGCCCGAGAGCCGGATCTGACGCGTGAAGGTCCGCCCCCGGTCGAACGACCGCACGTAGACGATGCGGAAACTGTCCGACCACACGATGTGGAGGGTGCCGGCATCGTCGATCGCCATGTACGGCTGGCGGGAGTCGCCCGGCGACCGGGAGACGTTGATGATTCCCGTCAGCATGACCGCCGCCGCCTGCACGGAGGTGTCGGGGACCTCGGACTGCGCGTGCGCCGGCGGGCTGGCGACGATGCCGGCGCCGGCGATGCCCAGGATGAGGGCGACACGAAGGACCCAGCCGCGACGCAGCCCGTACCGCATCTGCTCTACCTCCCGCTCACTCGATTGGAACCCGGCGGGCGCTCCACCGCCATCCGGACGGCGTTCGCCCCCCCTCGGTTGAGCAATTGGCTTGCCAAAGCCGGCCTGACCCGGAGATCCCGGGATGCCCAGGGAATTCCCCCGGTGCCGTTTCCTTCGGGGGGGCCGCGTGGCCGCGTGAGCCTTGCAGGAATTGCACGAGCCCGCCGGGATCGGCACGGTGGGGCGGGGTGGCCCTCAGAGGCCGGGGATGGCCTCCGGGTCAGGATAGGTCACGGTGAGCCCCTGGGTCCGAGCGAAGGGGGTCAGCGTGTGAGGACGGGCCGACGTCGGGCTCAGCAGATGGCGCACCTCGATCCCGCGGACGACGAGAGCGTCGGCGATCAGGATCCGGTGGCAGCGCCAGGGGACCGCCTCGGTGCAGGCGATGACCGTCCGCGTCTCGGCGGCCAGCGCCAGCAGCTCGGCCAGCCCGCGCGAAAAGCCCTCGGTGGCCATGTAGTCGGCGTAGCCCCGGAAGGAGGTGTTCCGCCACCCGGTGTTCGGGGAATCGGGGCGTGGCCTCCGGAAGCCCCCCAGCTCGGGCAGGTGGTGGTAGCGGGTCCCGCGGGAGGGGAGCGCGACCGCCGCCCGTTCCCGGTTCCAGTGCGGCGTGTGCCGGGACCGCGGCACCGTCCGGACGTCGACCACGAGCTCTATGCCGGCGCCCGCGAGGATCGTCACCAGCTCGTCGAGGGCGCGGGTCGAGAAGCCGATGGTGTAGAGCATCCGCGGGCGCCGGCCTCGCCTCGCGGCTCCGAGGCGTCAGACGACCACGACGACCTTGCCGAACTGCTGACCCTGCCGGAGGAAGGCGAGCGCGGCGGCCGTCTCGGCCAGCGGAAACGTCCGGTCCACGATCGGACGGAGCCGGCCGGCGAAGAGCTGGCCCATCACGTCCCGGAACTCCCGTCGATTCGCCATCGTCGACCCGATGATGCGGAGCTGCTTCCAGAACACGACAGGGATGTCGGTCTCGCCCTTCGGGCCGGTGGTCGACCCGCAGGTGACGAGGCGCCCACCATTGGCCAGAGCCCGAATGGAGCCGGCCCAGGTGGCCGCCCCGACATCGTCGAGCACGACATCGACGCCGCGCCTGCCGGTCCAGTCCCGCACCGCCTTGGTCCAGTCCGTCGTCGTGTAATTCACGCCCTCGTCGGCCCCGAGGGCTCTGGCGCGGCGCAGCTTGTCGTCCGAGCTCGAGGTGACGAAGACCCGGGCGCCGCACAGCTTGCCGATCTGGACCGCGGCCGACGCCACCCCACCGCCGGCCCCGAGGATCAGGAGATCTTCGGCCGGCCGGAGCGCGGCCTGGCTGACGAGCATCCGCCAGGCCGTCATGTTGACGAGGATGAACGCCGCCGCGTCCTCGAACGCGACGTGGTCGGGGAGCGGCAGCAGGTTGGCGGCTGGCGCCACCACGAACTCGGCCAGGCCGCCGGGCACGTGCTCGCCGAGGATGCGGTAGCGCACGCACATCGAGTCCTCGCCCTTGACGCACCACTCGCAGGTGCCACAGGAGAGGCTCGGATTCACGGCCACCCGCGCCCCCGCCGCCACGCCGGTCACGCCGGAGCCGAGGCCGGCCACTTCGCCCGCGATGTCGCAGCCGGTCCAGAACGGCAGCGGGGTCTTGAGAGCCGGCATGCCCCCGAGGACCCAGAGGTCCAGATGATTCAACCCGCA
>DASYQW010000208.1 GCA_036005065.1 Candidatus Methylomirabilota bacterium
GGGGAGTCCCCACTACTCCCCGTGACCCTCCCACCTGGGGGTCGTGCGCGCCCGGCGGCCACCGGGGAGGCCCAACCACTCCCCCCCTTGACCCTCCCACCTGGGGGTCGTGCGCGCCCGGCGGCCACCGGGGAGTCCCAACCACTCCGCTCCTGGAGGGGTCGCCTGGCGTGAGTCAGTACCAGGTGCTGGCGCGGCGCTGGCGGCCACTCACGTTCGAGACGGTCGTCGGTCAGGCGCCGATCGTGCGCACCCTCCAGAACGCGCTGGCGCGCCAGCGGATCGCCCACGCCTATCTCTTCACCGGCCCGCGTGGGGTGGGGAAGACGACCACCGCGCGTCTCCTCGCCATGGGGCTCGCCTGCGAGCGGGCCGGCGCCGAAGGGCCCGTGCCGTGCGCGGCGTGCGACCCGTGCCGGGAGATCGTCGCCGGACGGGCGCTCGACGTCATCGAGATCGATGGCGCGTCGAACCGCGGGATCGACGAGGTGCGCACGCTCCGGGAGAACGCCCGTTACGCTCCGGCGCGCGGGCGCCGCAAGGTCTACATCATCGACGAGGTCCACATGCTCACCGAGCCGGCGTTCAACGCGCTCCTCAAGACCCTGGAGGAGCCGCCGGCCCACGTCGTGTTCGTCCTCGCCACCACCGAGCCCCGGCGCCTGCCGGCGACGATCCTGTCGCGCTGCCAGCGCTTCGACTTCCGGCCGATCGCCCCGGGGGAGATCGCGGCGGGCCTTCGGCGGATCCTCGACGAGGAAGCGACTCGGAACGGTGTCGACGTCGCGGTGGAGGCCGAGGCCTTGACCGTGATCGCGCGCGCCGCGGACGGGAGTCTCCGCGACGCGCTCTCGCTCCTCGACACCGCGCTCGCCTACGGTGAAGGCCGGGTGAGCGCGCAAGCCGTCCAGGAGCTGCTGGGGAGCGGGGGCGCGGAGGCGGCCTGGGGGCTGGCGGCGGCCCTCGTCGATCGCGACGCGGGCGACGCGCTCGGCCGCATCGAGCGGGCCGCGGCCGACGGGTTGGATCTCGGCCTGCTCGCTCAGGAGGCGATGGAGGTGCTTCGCCGCGCTCTGCTGCTGGGCGTCCGCGACGGCATGGCCTCCGAGCTCGGTGAAGCGGAGGCGGCGCGGCTCAAGACGCTGGGTCGGGGGGGCACCGAGGACCTCTTGCTGCTCGTCAAGGGCCTCCTCGAGGCGGAGGCGGAGATGCGGCGGTCCCCGCATCCCCGGGTCGACCTCGAGATCGCCGTGGTGCGCCTCTGTCACCGGCCCCAGCCGGAGCCGATCGAGCAGGTATTGGAGCGTCTCGAACGCGCCGAGGCTCAACTGCGCGGCTACGGGCCTTCCGCCGGGCTCCCCGCGGCGGCCGGGCCGCAGCAGACGGATCTCCTGGGCGGCGCCGGCGAGCTCCCGGCGCCGTCCCCCCCCGCGCGGGGCTCCATGACCGGGGGAAGCCGACTGCCCGTCACCGTCGGCGAGCGGCCGCCCGTCGCGCCGCCGCGGCCGGTGGCGCCACCCGTGGCCGCGGCTCCCGCCAGCGAGGACGACGTGTGGCGACGGACCGTGGCCGAGATCGCGCGGCTCCGGCCGACCCTGGCGCACCTGCTGGCCGATGCGGTCGTGGTCTCGGAGGAGGACGGGCGTCTCACGGTGGCCGTGCCCGATGGCAACGTGTTCACGCGGGATCAGCTCCGTGACGTCGGAAACCGCCAGCTCATCCTGGAGGCGGCGCGGCGAGTCCGACCGGGGGTACGGGAGATCGTGTTCACCACGGGGCCCGCGCCCGGCGCCGCGGCGGGCGAGGTGACGAGTCATCCGGCCGTTCAGGCGGCCGTCGAGCTCTTCAACGGCGAGGTGACCACCGTCCGCCCGGCTGGCCGCGGGCCCCAGTCGGGCGCGGCCGGGCCGGAGGGGGCGGCACCCCACAGCGGAGAGGACACATGAAGGGATTCGGAAATCTCGTCAAGGAAGCCCAGAAGCTTCAGGCACAACTCGAGGCCCTCAAGGAAGAGGTGGCCAAGCGGAAAGTCGAAGCGTCGGCGGGCGGAGGGATGGTGGTCGTCGAGGCCAACGGCAACCAGGAGATCCTGTCGATCAAGATCGACCGGGACGTGATCACCCCCGACGACCCCCAGATGCTCGAAGACCTGGTCCTCGCCGCCGTCAACGAGGCCCTCAGAAAGGCCCGCGAGATGGTCGCCGGGGAGATGTCCAAGCTGGCCGGCGGCCTGGGCGGGAAGCTTCCCGGCATGTTCTAGTGCGGAGCCGACCGGCGTCGCCTCGCATCGGCTTCCATCGTCGGCGGCCCCCCCGTCGCCGCGTCGGGTCTCGCCGCCCGTGACGTATCACCCCCCCCCGCTGGGCCGCCTGATCGAGGCGCTTCAGCGGCTGCCGGGGATCGGGCCGAAGACGGCGCAGCGCCTCGCGTTCCATTTCCTCAAGCAGCCGGAAGCCGCGGTCCGCGCCCTCGCCGACGCGCTGGTCGACCTCAAGGCGCGCGTGGCCCACTGCTCGCGGTGTTTCAACGTGACCGACGAGGAGCCGTGCCGGATCTGCCGCGATCCGGCCCGAGACGGGAGCCTCCTCTGCGTCGTCGAGGAGCCGAACGACCTCTTGGCGATGGAGCGCACCGGCGAGTATCGCGGCCGCTACCACGTCCTGCTCGGCGCGCTCTCCCCGCTGGACGGCATCGGGCCGGACGAGCTGAAGGTCCGGGAGCTCCTCGGGCGCCTCGAGGCGGACCGCGTGCAGGAGGTCATCCTCGCCACGAATCCGAACGTGGAGGGCGACGCGACGGCGATCTACCTGGCGAAGCTCCTGCGTCCGCTCGGGCTCCGCGTGACCCGGATCGCGCGCGGGCTTCCGGTCGGCGGCGACCTCGAGTACGCGGATGAGGTGACGCTGGCGCGGGCGCTGGAGGGGCGAAAGGAGATGTGACCCGCCCCGGGCGGGCCGGGGCGAGTCCTGCGGTCGCGGGCGCTACTTCCCGGTAAAGAAGTTCGAGATCGTCCGGCCCACGTACTTGGCGCCGTCGAAGAGAGCTTCGCCGAACCCCTTGGCGCTGTCGTGGAGCCTGTCGCCCACCGGCTTCGCCTGATCCCCGGCCTTCTTGGCGCCCTGGGTCACGGTCTTGCCGACCCCCTTGGCGGTTTCCTCCACCCCTTGCCCCGTCTTCTTCGCGCCTTCGACGACCTGGTCGGGTCCCTGCTTGGGGTCCGCTGCCCAGCCGCCGACGCTTCCGAACACCAGGACCAGGGCCGTCGCGCTCGCGATGATCGCGTTCCTGCTGGTCATGTCCGCACCCCCTGGCACAATCTCTTCTCCTCTGTCTCAGCAACCATCATGCCACCGCCGGGCTACTGGAGGGAACGGCTTTCGTCCGTACAAGGGCGCGGCGGCCGGCCTCCAGACGTCACATTTCTGACGGCGTGCGTCTTTGCCCGCGGGTAGGGTACAATGGCCGCGTTCCCCGGTAGCTCAACCGGTAGAGCAAGTGGCTGTCGGAAGGCAGCGTCCCGGCCGAAAGGCGGGATGGAAAAGCGGGCGAATTCAGGGAAGCCTACCTCTCCCATTCGGGGGACACGGGAACCCTGAGCGAAGCCTTCGCGCTCCGGCGCGAGGGAGCGTGCAGAGACTAGACCGCGAGGTCGTACTCCGGCGGCGCGCCGCCGGGGGAAGCGCCCGCCCCCTACGGGTGGCCTGAAGCCGCCTACGGGGATGAGATAGTCCAAGCCCCGCGGAAACGCGGGGGGCCTTGTAACCACGAGGTTGCAGGTTCGAGTCCTGCCCGGGGAGCCAGCTCCGGAGGGCCGCCGGTGACGAGCCGGCGGCCCTTCGCGTCCGCGACCCTTCCACCCCAGGCGCGCCCCATGCTGGACCCATTGATCCACGGCGGCCTCGTCATCGACGGCACCGACAACCCCGGCTCTTACGGGTGCAGGCCTGACCCTCAGTCGGCGCGGCACCACACGCTCGGTGGTCGGCGCCGGGTTACTCGGACAGCCTCCTAGTACGTGAACGGGAAGGGCATCGGCGGCCGACCGAATGGCCGCCCGCCGCGCACCGTCAACACGGGGACGAGCTTCTTGGTCCCGCTGCGCCGGTTCTGTCGCGTGTCCACGAACTCGACCGGCCCGTCCACGAGGTCGAAGACCGCCACGTCGGCCGGCGCGCCGATCTGGAGCGTGCCGAGACCCGGCACGCGGCCGATGATCTTCGCCGGCTCGACGGTGGCCTTGGCCACCACCTCCTCGAGCGGCATGCCCAGATTGAGGAATTTCGACATCACGTTTGGAAGTGTCGGGTACCCCGGCGTGTTGATGCTGACGGCGTGGATGTCGCTCGAGATGGTGTCGGGCGGCGCACCCTGCTGCAGCGCCGGCTCGCAGACCGTGTAGTCGAAGCTTCCGCCTCCATGACCGACGTCGAAGATGACCCCGCGCTGCTTGGCCGCGCGCGCGGCGGGCAAGAGCTGGCCGTTCTGCACGGTGTTGTTGCCGGCGCCGCTGTACGCGTGGGTCAGAATGTCGCCCGGCCGCAGCAGGTCGAGCAGGTCCGACAGCGAGCCCGGCGCGGCGCCGATGTGGCACATCACGGGCACCTGCTTGCCCGCCATCTCGGCCGCCCGGAGTGCACGGCGGAGGGGTTCGAGCCCGTTCTGCCCGACGACCGAGTCGGTGATGCGGACCTTCACGCCGAGCACCACGTCCGGGTTCTCGGAGACTGCCCTGGCGCAGCCGTCGACGTTCGCATAGTCGATGTTGAGCATCTCGCCGGGCGCGAGCCCACCGGCCAGGCCGATCGAGGCGATGTGGACGAAGGCGAAGATGCGCGTCCGGGACTGCGGCATTGCGTAGTGACGGACGGCCCCGAAGGTCTGCCATCCGGCGTCGCCGGCCGAGACCGCCGTGGTCACCGCCGTGATCGGCACCAGCTCGTCAGCCGGCAGCCCGATGCCGAGATGCGGAACCAGGTGCGTGTGCAGATCCACGAGCCCGGGCGTGACGAGCTTGCCCGCGGCATCGATGCGCTGAGCGGCGCGGTCGGCGGGAAGGCTCGGCGCAATCGCGGCGATCTGGCCGAACTTGATCCCGATATCGCGCTTGCCCCGGAGCTTCTGGCTCGGATCGAGCACGTCGCCGTTGGCAATCATGATGTCGAACTTGAGTGCCGGGTCCGCGGCATCGAAGCCCCGTGGCGCCGGGTGTCCGGTCGCCTGAGCGACCAGCGTCGCGGTCTGTGCGCTCACGCCGGCGGTCTCCCCGGCGAGCGTGGCGCCCGCAGCCGCCGCGGTGGTGGAGAGGATGAAGTTCCGTCGGGTGACGTCCATGCCTGACCTCCTAGCGCGCGGCGCCGCCCAGGACGCCGGCTGGCCCGAATCTTGGAACCGCAAAGCACCTTCCGGTCTCCCGTCCTCCCCGCCCGTGGCCCCTCCCCGGCCGGGCCGCTCCGGCGCACCCCGACGATACCGCGCCCGGCGGCACGGCCGCCAGGGGGTCGGGGTGCTCGACCGCGAACACCCGGCGAGGCCCTGGAAGACCGCCTTGACCGCGGACGGCGGGGCTAGGCAGAGTGTTCGGTATGCCAATCCCGGCGGCCACCAGCGACAACCGCGACGTCGACGAGCCCTACGGCCTGCGCCACTTCTTCCAGCAGATCGCCCTCTACGCGCGCATGGCGGCGTCGCGCCCGTAGCGCGCCGGGTGGCCGGCGGGCGCCGGGATCATGGGAAACCGCTGGGGGGTGCTGGCTCTGGTCGTCGCGGCGCGGATCGCGATGGGCTTCCAGTTCCAGGCGGTCGCCGTGGTGGGGCCGTTCCTCGTCGCCGACCTCGGCGTCGGTTACGCGGAGCTGGGGACGCTGATCGGACTCTACCTCCTGCCGGGCGCATTCCTTGCCCTTCCGGGCGGCCTCCTGGCGGCGCGCTTCGGTGATCGCGCGCTCGTGCTCGCAGGGCTCGGCCTCATGATCCTCGGGGGGGCGGGCCTGATGGCCAGCGGCGCCTTCGTCCAGGCCGCGGCGAGCCGTCTCGTCGCCGGCGCCGGGGGCGTCCTCCTCAACATGCAGCTCGCGAAGATCGTGACGGAGTGGTTTGTCGGCCAGGAGCTGGCGACGGCGCTCGGCGTAATGCTCACGGCGTGGCCGCTCGGGATCGCGCTGGCGCTGGCCACGCTGGGCGCGGTCGCGGCGGTGACGTCGTGGCAGGTCGCCATCGGCACGACCACGGCCTACGCGGCGTTCGCGCTCGTCCTGATCCTGGCGCTGTACCGCGATCCACGTGTCGCGGGCCCGGGGCGGGGGCCCCACCGGTGGTGGGCGATCTCCGGCCGCGAGCTGGGTCTGACAGTGGTCGCCGGGGTCGCGTGGGCGACGCTGAACGCGGGGTTCATCGGGGTCCTCGCGTTCGGTCCCAAGCTCCTGGTGGAGCGAGGGCTCTCGCCGGCGGCCGCGGGGCTCGTGGTGAGCTGGGCCTCGCTGGTCTCGATCGGCTCGGTGCCCCTCGGCGGGGCCTTGCTGGACCGGCTCGGGCGAAGCGACACCGTGGTGGTGGCCGGCCTCGTGGGCGCGGGCGCCGCGTCGGCGGCCTTCGCGCTGGGGGAGCCGGCCTGGCTCTGGAGCGTGCTGGTCGGGGTGCTCATCGCGCCGGCGGCCGGCGTCATCGCCCTGCCTGGAGAAGTGCTGGGACCCGCGAGCCGCAGCACGGGTTTCGGCGTCTTCTACGCCCTCTACTACGCCGGGATGGCGCTGGCGCCGGCGCTGGCGGGCTATCTGGTCGACCGGACGGGCGGGGCGGCGGCCGCCCTCTGGCTGGCCGCCGCGCTCTGGCTTCTCACTCTGCCGGCGCTCTGGGCGTTCCGCGGGCTCCAGCGCCGCTTTCGCCGGGCACCCGCGGGAGGCTGAGGCGCCGGCGACCTCCATAGCTGACGGACGCGGCAGGTCGTACCAGACCGGGGCGGCCCGGCCGCCGGCTTTTCGGAGTTCGCGGGCGCCTCCCCGAGCAAGCCGGCGCGATTCAGTGAAATTCCCACCTTGACAAGCTCAGGTTTCCCCCCTACAGTCCTGCCCACTCATGTCTCGGATCCCGGGAGAGCGAGGCGCCCCGCTGGTCAGCGTCTCGGGGGTCCGGGTGACTCGGTCAGTCCGCGCTAGCCGTTCCCTTCTCCGCAGACGTTCAGACCTGCCGGCTCAGCGCCAACACGGGGAGGGCACCATGCGCCGCATCACTCTAGGTCTCGGTATCGTCATCGCGTTGGCGATGCTACACCTCGGATCAGTCGTCCCCGCGGTCGCCGACGCGACCGCGGTCATCAACGACCGGTCGGTCACGGTGCCGACCGCGTGGTGGCTCTACACCGGCGTCGACGCCGCGTTCCTCACAAACAAGATCCAGCAGGACGGCGCCCGCATCACCGACCTCGAGGTTCAGAGCACCAGTCCCTACCGCTTCACGGCGGCCCTGGTCAAGAACGCGGGCGCCTACGCCGTGCCGGCCTGGTGGTGGTACTTCGGCCTCACCGCCGCCCAGGTCACCGACCGCCTCAATGCCAACCAGGCGCGGCTGATCGACCTCGAGCCCTACGTCACCTCCTCTGGCGTGCGCTTCGCCGCCGTGATGGTGTCCAACACCGGCAGCTTCGCCCGGGCCTGGTGGTGGTATCAGGGCGTCTCGGCCGCCTTCCTCAGCCAGAAGCTCACCGAGAACCAGGCGCGCCTCATCGACCTCGACAGCTACGTGGTCAACGGGACCCGCGTCTTCTCGGGCGTCATGATCCGGAACACCGGGGCCGACGCCAAGCAGTGGTGGTGGTACGTCAACGTGCCGCCGGGCTTCGTATCGGCCAAGCTCATCGAGAACCGCGCCCGGCTGGTCGACTACGAGCGACGGCCCGACGGCAGGCTCGACGTCGTCATGCACCGACGCGAGGGCGAGTACTGGTGGTGGTACTACGGCTTGCCCAGCGCCCAGGCGGTCGTGGACAAAGCGCTCCAGAAGGGGGCTCGGGTCATCGACATCGAGCGCTACACGGACGGCGGCCAGACGCGTTTCGCCGCCATCCTGCTGGACAACTCGAACGCCGAGACCCGGCGGCTGTGGGCCATCATGGACCCCGGCCTGTCGGCTGGCCGCTTCGGGATCTACCTCAAACAAGTCGGGGGCGGCGTGAAGGTGGACCTCCAGGGCGGGACGATCTTCGAGCCGGCCAGCGCCATCAAGGTGCTCCACCATGCCCATGCCATGCGCCGGGTCCAGGTCGGGCTGGACTCCCTGTCGTCCAACTTCGTCTACTTCGTCAAGCCCGACGACCCCAACAACAAGGACATCTGTCCGCTGGATGCGCCCGAGGTCGATGCCAACAAGCGGACGACCACGCTCCAGGACGGGCTCGCGAAGACGATGCAGAACTCCGACAACCGGACGACTCGAGGCCTCCAGCTCCGGTACGGCCAGGCCGCGCTCAACGCCCGGGCCGACTCGCTCGGCATGAGCAACACCGAGCTCCGCCAGGTCCTGGGCTGCGGGTTCCGGAACAACCTGCGCAATGACCTCACGCTGGTCGACGTCGGCAAGCTCTACGAGGCGGTCGCGAACGGCAGCCTGCTCACGGGGAGCTCCCGCACCACCTTCTACAACATCATGCTGGGCGGCGGGATCGGCTCCTCGTCGGCGCTCGCCACCATCGTCCGGCAGGAGGCGACGGCGCTCGGCAAGTCGGCCGCGGCGGCCAACGCCTTCATCGCCCAGATGGACTCCCGGTTCAAGGGCGGCTCCTACGACATCTGCATCACGAGCTGCAATCCCTACTTCTACTACCGCTCGAACGCGGGCCGGATGACGCTGCCCTTCAAGTCGGGCACGGGCGCGATCGTGCCCGTGCACTACGTCTTCGGGCAGTGGGCGAATGACCTGAGCATCCCCTGCGGGCCGGGCGTCAACTGCTCCACCAAGGTGGCGGCCGACAATGCCCTCGGGAATGCCGGCAACGAGCTCTTCCGAAAGGAGATTCGCCAGGCCCTGCAGACCTGGTAGTCGGCACGAGATCCCGCCGGGGGCCCGGGGGCGCCCCCGGCGGGTTGCCGAAGCCTGCCGCCCCGGGTTATCAATATCGGGTGAGCGGGACGATGGGGGCGGCCAGGGTCGATACGGTCGTGCACGGGGGACGGATCGTCACCGGCTCTGACGTGTACGAGGGCGCCATCGCCATCCGGGACGAGAAGATCGTGGCCCTCGGCCCGGCCGAGCTGTTGCCGCCGGCCGAGCGCTACGTCGACGCCGCCGGCAAGTACGTGCTGCCGGGCGCCATCGACTGCCACATCCACCTCGGGGCCGAGTACGACGACTGGAAGGGCGGCCCCCTTGCCGCCGCCCACGCCGGCCTCACGACGCTGCTCGGATTCGGCGTGTACGACGAGCAGGCCGGCGAGACCCTGCCGCAGGCCATCCGGCGCCTCCGAGAGGAGGTCGGCCGGCAATCGATCCTCGACTTCGGGTTTCACTTCATCCTGCTGAACCAGCCGGAGATCCTCGACGGGATCCCGGAAGCGGTCCGGCTCGGGGTGACGTCGTTCAAGATGTTCATGACCTACAAGAAGCGTCCGTTGCGCATGTGCTCCGACGACTTCATCTGCCGAGCCATGGAGCAGATCGCCGCCCACGGCGCCCTCGCCCAGCTCCACTGCGAGAACGGCGATGTGCTCGCCTACCTCGAGGACCGGGCGATCGCCGAGGGCCGCGTCCACCCCCGGGACTTTCCGGCGACGTGCCCCGACTGGGCCGAGGAGGAGGCGATCAACCGGGCCATCCGCCTGGGCGCCCTCACCGGCGCCGCGGTCTACGTCGTGCACCTGTCGAGCCGGCTCGGGCTCGAGCGGATCAAGCAGGCGCAGGCCGCCGGCCAGCGCGTGTGGACCGAGACGTGCCCCCAGTACCTCCTCCTCACCGACGCCGAGATGGAGCGGTGGGGACCGCTGGCCAAGATCGGGCCGCCGCTCCGGCCCGCCGCGGGCCCCGACCGCGATGCGCTCTGGCAGGGCTCGGCCCAGGGCTACATCGCCACCGTCGGGAGCGACCACGCGCCGCGCGCCCAGGCGGTGAAGGCGCCGGGGTGGCAGAACATCTTCGTGGACGGGCAGGGACGGCCGATTCCCTTCGGGAGTCCGTCGGTCGAGACCATGGTCCCGCTGATGTACAGTGAGGGCGTGGTCAAGCGTGGGCTCCCGCTTCCCTGGCTCGCCCGCGCGCTCGCCGAGAACCCCGCCCGGATCTTCGGGCTCTACCCGCGGAAGGGCGCCATCCGGATCGGCGCCGACGCGGACCTGCTGATCATCGATCCGGAGCCGGAGTGGACCATCCGGGTGACCGATCACCACGGGATGGCCGGCTGGACGCTCTACGAGGGGTGGCCGGTCCGCGGGCGACCCTGGATGACGCTTCTCCGGGGGCGCGTCCTTCTGAACGAGGGGAGGCTCGAGCAGGCGCCCGGCTACGGGCAGTTTCTCTCGCGAGGGGCGCCGATCCCGCCGCTGGCCGGGTCCGTCCGATAGGTGGCGGAGGTAACGGATGCTTGACCTTCTGATCCGAGGGGGCCTGATCATCGACGGCACCGGGAACCCGGGATTCTACGGGGCCGTGGGTGTCGAGGGCGAGCGGGTGCGCATCCTCCGGGGGGACCTGGCCGGCGTCCAGGCCGACCGCACGATCGACGCCAGCGGCCGCGTGGTCTGCCCAGGGTTCATCGACATGCACGCCCACTCCGGGCTCGTGATCCTGGCCGAGCCCGAGCACGCGCCGAAGGTCCGCCAGGGCGTCACCACCGAGGTGATCGGGATCGACGGCTGCTCCTACGCGCCGTTTCACTCCCACGACGACCTCCGCCGCTTCGTCGAGGTCAACTCGGGACTGGACGGCTGCCCGCCGTTGCCGGGCCGCTGGGCCACCGTCGAGCAGTACCTCGATCTCTTCACGAACCGGGTCGCCGTGAACATCGTCTACCTCGTCGGGAACTCCCCGATCCGCATCGGCGCGATGGGCTGGGAGGACAAGCCGCCGACGGCGGCCGAGCTCGCCAACCAGACGGCGCTCCTCCGGGTGGCCATGGAGGAAGGCGCCTGGGGCATGTCGACCGGCCTCGACTATCCACCCGGGAGCTACGCCGACACCGCCGAGCTGGTCGCCCTCTCCCGCCAGGCGGCCCGGCTCGGCGGCATCTACCACACCCACGTGCGCTACAGCCTCGGCGACCGCTTCCTCGACCCCTTCCGCGAGGCGATCGAGATCGGCCGGCAGAGCGGGATCCCGACCCACATCACGCATTTCTACCACCGCACGACGGCGCCCGCGGGCGCCCGGCGGATGCTGGGACTCGTCGAGGACGCGCGGGAGGAAGGGCTGGACGTCACCTTCGACAGCTACCCCTACATCTTCTCGAGCACCCGGCTCAACATCGTCATCCCCCAGTGGGCGTTCGATGGCGGGCCCGAGCGGCTGCGCGCCGCGCTGGCCTCCCCCGAGGCCCGGGCCCGCATGCGGAAGGAGATGGCGCCCCGCGCGGCCTCGTGGCAGGAGATGTGGGTGACCCATCTCAAGCGGCCCGAGCACCATCGCTACGAAGGGCGCTCGATCGCCGAGGTGGCCGAGCGGATGGGCAAGGACCCGGTCGACGCGATCTGCGATCTTCTCCTCCTGGAAGACCAGCAGGTCTCCTATGTGTCGGCTGGCGCCAACGCCGCCACGCTGCCCAAGTTCGTGAGCCATCCGCTGTCCATGGTGGGAAGCGATGCCCTCCTGATCGGGGAGTACCCGAGCCCCCGCTCCTACGGGACCTTTCCCGTCATCCTGGCCGAGTATGTTCGGGAGGATCGCTTCCTGGCGCTGCCCGACGCCATCCGCAAGATGACGTCGTTCCCGGCGCAACGCATCGGCCTCCCGGACCGCGGGCTCCTGCGCGACGGCTTCACGGCCGACATCGTCGTGTTCGACGCCCGGACCGTGAAGGCGCCGGCGACCCGCACCGAGCCCAAGCAGTTCCCGATCGGCATCGACTACGTGATCGTCAACGGCAAGGTCGTGGTCGACCAGGGGCGGCACGCGGGCGTGCTGGCCGGCCGGGCCCTCCGGCGCGGTCGTCCGGCCTCCTGACCCGTCCGCGATATGAACGGGCCCGCCGGCGCCGCCCCCCGCGACCTCCCCCACGTCGTGATCGTCGGCGGCGGGTTCGGCGGGCTCTATGCCGCCTTCGCGCTCGATGGCCGGCCCGTACGCGTCACGCTGGTGGACCGGCGGAATCACCACCTCTTTCAGCCGCTCCTCTATCAGGTGGCGACGGCCGGCTTGTCTCCGGGCGACATCGCCCAGCCGATCCGCCATATCCTGCGCCGGATCCCGAACGTCGCGGTCGTCCTGGCCGAGGCGACGGCGGTGGACCTGACGCGCCGGCGTCTCGTCCTGGCCGACGGCGAGCTCGCCTACGACGCCCTGATCCTGGCTACCGGGGCGAGCCATGCCTACTTCGGCCACGACGAGTGGCGGCCTCTGGCCCCGGGCCTCAAGACCATCGAGGATGCGCTGGAGATCCGCCGCCGCGTGCTGCTGGCCTTCGAGGCCGCGGAACGCGAGCCGGACGAGGCGCGGCGGAGAGCGCTCCTCACCTTCGTCATCGTCGGCGGGGGGCCCACCGGGGTGGAGCTGGCCGGCGCGCTGGCCGAGATCGCGCGCGACGCGCTCGCGCACGAATACCGGGCCATCGACCCCGCCCAGGCGCGGATCGTCCTGATCGAGGCCGGCCCCCGGCTGCTGAGCGCGTTCGCCGAGCCGCTCGGCGCGGCGGCGGCCCGCGTGCTCGGCGCGCGCGGGGTCGAGGTCCTGACCCGCACCGCGGTGACGCGGATCGCCCCCGGCCTGGTGGAGGCCGGACCGCTCCTGATCCGGGCCGAAACCGTGCTCTGGGCCGCCGGCGTGACCGCCTCGCCCCTGGCCCGCTCGCTGGGGGTGCCGCTCGACCGTGCGGGTCGCGTCCTCGTCGAACCCGACCTGACCATCCCGGGCCATCCCGAGGTCTTCGTCATCGGGGACCTCGCCGCGTTCCGCCAGCCGGACGGCCAGGCGCTGCCCGGCCTGGCGCCGGTGGCGATCCAGATGGGGCGGCACGCGGCCCAGAACATCCTCCGCGCCACGCGGGGCGAGGCGAGGCAGCCCTTCCGGTACCGCGACCGGGGCATGCTGGCCACCATCGGCCGCCACGCGGCCGTGGCCCAGCGCGGGCGCCTCCAGCTCCACGGATGGCTCGCCTGGCTCGCGTGGGTGATCGTCCACATCTTCTTTCTCATCGGCTTCCGGAATCGGCTCCTGGTCATGATCGAGTGGGCCTGGGCCTACGCCACCTTCAACCGGGGCGTGCGGCTCATCACCGGGGACACGGAGCTGGCGTCGCGCCGGAATCATGCCGAGGAGCCGCCCCAGGGGCGCGCCCGCGCCTCCTGAGGGCAGGCCCTCGCGAACAAGGAGGTCGCTCATGCGCCTGATCTGGGTCAAGCTCGTGCTCGTCCTGTCGCTCCTGACCCTGGTCTCCTTCGTCGGGTGGCTGGCGGTCGCCCAGCAGCTCGAGGAAGCCAAGCGGGATCGCGCGGTCTCCGCCGACGGCGGCAAGTATCACGTGCTCCCGGCCACGCTCGACACCACGC
Source organism: Candidatus Methylomirabilota bacterium (assembly GCA_036005065.1). Classification (NCBI taxonomy): domain Bacteria; phylum Methylomirabilota (SeqCode); species Candidatus Methylomirabilota bacterium. Next base: position 13,680 of record DASYQW010000208.1, read on the forward strand.
AGTGGGGCTGGCTCGATCCGAAGGAGCCCCCCAAGCTCGTCGTCAACTCGGGAGATACCGTGGCCGTCGAGACGATGATGCACTCGCACAACAAGATCCAGCCCGGGACGACGATGGACGAGATCGTCGCCCTCCGGCGGGCGAACCCCGGCGGCGGCCCGCACTCGGTGACGGGGCCGATCTACGTCAACGGCGCCGAGCCGGGCGACGTGATGGAGATCCGGATCAAGAAGATCGTCCCCAAGGCCTTCGGCGTGAACTTCAACCTGCCGGGCCGGGACTTCCCGACCGTCGGGGCGCTGGCCCCGGAGTTCCCCAACGGCTGGGTCCGCTACTTCTATCTCGACTGGGACAAGAAGCAGGCCGAGTTCAAGCCCGGCGTCACGATCGAGCTCCAGCCGTTCCCCGGAACGCTGGCGGTGGGGATCGACCCGAACGATCCGTCGCCACGGAAGGGCGGCGTCCAGGACCCGATGGCGCCGGTGAGCACGCTCCGCCCGTGGAAGAACGGCTCCAACATGGATCTCAACGAGCTGCAGGAAGGGACCACGATCTTCATCCCGGTCTTCCTCAAGGGCGGCCTCATCTGGATGGGGGACTCCCACTGCCGCCAGGGGAACGGCGAGGTGAACCTGACCGCGCTGGAGTGCGCCTACAAGGAGATCGTGATCCAGCCGGTCGTCCGGAAGGACCTGAAGCTCGAGTGGCCCCGGATGGAGACGCGGACCCACTGGATCCTGATGGGGTTCGACGAGGACCTCAACAAGGCGCTGGTCAACGCGGTCCGCGAGACCGTGGACTTCCTGGCGACGAAGGGGCTCGACCGCTACGAGGCGTATTCCTTGACCTCGATGGTGGCTGATTGCCGCGTGACCCAGGTGGTGGACGTCCGGAAGGGCGTCCACTGCATGGTGCCGAAGAGCCTCTTCAAGGCGTGAGGGGGCGCCACGGACCGCTCCTCCTCGCCCTCCTCGCCGCGACGGCCGGCCTGCTGCCGGCCGCCGCCGGCGGGCCGCCCGCGCGACTCCGGGTGATCACCACGACGACGGACCTCCGCGCGCTCGCCGAGGTGGTCGGGGGCGACCGGGTCTCGGCCGAGAGCCTGCTCGGGGGCGCCCAGCCGCCGCACGTCTTCCAGGCCAAGCCGAGCCACCTGGCCGCCCTCCGCGCCGCCGACCTGGTGGTGCGGATCGGGCTCGATCACGACGCCTGGCTCGCCGCCCTTCTCAAGCAGGCGGGCAACGCGCGGCTCCTGCCCGGGCGGCCTGGCCACGTGGACGCCTCGCGGGGGATCGAGCTCCTCGAGCCCGCGCCGCGGACGGCCTCCGGCGCCGGGCACGTCCACGCCTTCGGGAACACGCACTACTGGCTCGACCCCGAGAACGCCAGGCCGATCACGGCCGGCCTGGTGGCCGCCTTCACCCGGGCGGCGCCGGCCGACGGCGCCGAGTTCGCCGCGCGGCGGGCGGCGTTCGTGGCCCGCCTGGACGAGGGGCTCCGGCGCTGGACCGCGGCGCTCGCGCCGTACCGGGGCGTCCGGGTGGTGGCCGTGCACGACAGCTTCCCCTACCTGGCCCAGCGCTTCGGCCTCGTCGTGGCGGCCTCCCTCGAGCCCCATCCCGGCGTCGCGCCCCCGCCGGCCCACCTGGCCCGGATCGTGCGCGACATGAAGCGCCACGGGATCCGGCTCGTCCTCTCGGAGGCGTGGCTTCCCGACGATCTCGCCCGCCGGGTGGCGTCGGAAGCGGGCGGGCAGGTCGCCCGGCTCCCGACGTCGGTGGACAGCGGCCCGGGCACGGGAGACTATCTCGCCCTGTTCGACGCGATCACCGCCCGCCTGGCGGAGGCCCTCAAGGCGACCGGCGCCGGGCCGGGATCCTGAGGCGTCCGGGAGTCTCCGCGACCGTGGACGGCAGCCTCGCCGCCTGGAGTGTGCTCTGGGGCCTGCTCTGGCCCGCGTTCGCCGCCGGCCTGATCCTGGCCGGCATTCACGCGTACCTGGGTCTGCACGTCCTCGCGCGCGGGGTGATCTTCGTGGACCTGGCGCTCGCCCAGGTGGCGGCGCTCGGCGCGGCGGTCGCGACCCTCGCCGGCCACTCACCCCAGGGCGAGGCCGCCTACGGCTACTCGCTCGCCTTCGCGCTGGGCGGCGCGGCCTTGCTCGCCCTGACCCGGCTCCGACACGAACGCGTCCCCCAGGAAGGGCTCATCGGCGTGATCTACGTGGTCGCGGCGGCCGTCGCCGTGCTCGTCCTGGACCGCGCCCCGGAGGGGGCTGAACGGGTGAAGGCGCTCCTGGTCGGAAACATCGTGGCGGTGACGCCGGCGGAGGTGGGAACCCTGGCCCTCCTCTACGGCGTCATCGGGCTCGGGCACTGGGTCGGCCGCCGGCGCTTTCTGGACCTCTCGTGGGGCCGGCTCCCACTCGGGCCGGCCGCCCGCGCCTGGGACTTCGCCTTTTACGCCACGTTCGCCCTCGTCGTCACGAGCTCCGTCCGCGTCGCCGGGGTCCTGCTCGTCTTCACCTACCTGGTCGTGCCGGCCCTGGTGGGCGCGCTCGTGGCCGACGGCCTCGGACGGCGCCTGCTCACGGGCTGGGCGGTCGGGGCGGGCGCCACCACGGCCGGGCTGGTCGGCTCGGTCGCCTGGGACTGGCCGACCGGCGCGGCGATCGTGGCGGCGCACGGCGCGGTGCTCGCGGGGACCCTCGGGGCTCGCGCCGCCCTCGGCTCGCCCGGCACGCGCCGGGCAAGCCTCGCCCGCGCCGCCCTGGTCGCCGTCGTGATCGGGAGCGGCAGCGTGGCGGCGGCCGCGGCGCTCCTGCTCGCGTTTCCCCACGGGAACCACTTCTGGCTCACCGCGGTCGAGCGGCGCCTGCCGATCGTGGAGACGGCCTTCCTGACGGCGCGGGAGCGGGAGGTCCGGGACGAGACGCGGCGCACGGCCGCGCGGAGCGACCCGGAGATCGCGCGGCTCGCCGCGCTGCGGGAGGCGGTGCGCCTGGGCGACCCGGCCCTCGACACGGAACGGCAGGAGCGGCTCCGGCAGTTTCTCGTCTCGCGCCAGGAGATCGCGGCCGGGGACCAGTTCGTCCTGGCTCATTTGCGAACCCGGGCCCGCGCGCGCCAGCGGATCGTCCTCGGGCTTCCCCTGGTCGGCCTCGGGGCCGGGGCGGCGGCCTGGGCGTGGTGGAGCCTCGCCCGGCGGCGGGCGGAGCCGGCCGAATGACGGGGAATCCCGACAGCCCCCGCCGGCTCATCGTCTGGACGATCGTCGCCGTCGCCGTCGCGATCCTGCTCGTCTGGGTCCTGTTCCTGCTCCGGGACGTCCTGCTGCTCATTTACGTGAGCGCGCTCCTCGCGATCGGGTTCAGCCCGGTGGTGCGGCTGATCGAGCGGCAGCGCCTCCTGCCCATCGGCACCCGCCGGTTCCCCCGCTGGCTCGCGATCCTGGTCGTGTACCTCGTGATCCTGAGCGCCCTCACCGGCCTCGGCTTCGTGATCGTCCCGCCGCTGGTGACCCAGGCGCGCGAGTTCACCACCCAGGCTCCGGAGCTCCTCGACCGGGCCCAGCAGTACCTGGTCGAGCGCGGCCTCCTGAGCCAGCCCCTCACCTGGCAGGAGGCCATCCGGCAAGCGCCCGGCAAGGGGCCGGACGCCGTCGGCACGGTCATCGGCGCGCTCTGGGGCTTCCTGGGCGGCATCGTCGGAGTCCTGACCATCGTGATCCTCACATTCTATTTCCTGATCGAATCCGAGTCGCTCTTCACGACGTTCGTGCGGCTCTTTCCGCGGCACCAGCGCGCCCAGGTCGGGGCGGTGTCGCTCGAGATTTCCCGGAAGGTGAGCGCCTGGCTCGGCGGGCAGCTCCTGCTGGGCGGGGTGATCGGGGTGACGACGGCGCTCGGGCTCGGGGTCTTCGGCGTGCCGTACGTGTACGTGCTGGCGGTGATCGCGGCGGTGGGCGAGCTGATCCCCATCGTGGGTCCGGTGCTGGCGGCGATTCCGGGAATCGCGGTCGCGCTGAGTCTCTCGTGGAAGCTCGCCCTGGGCGTCGCGCTCTTCTATCTGATCCAGCAACAGCTCGAGGCCAACATCCTGGTCCCCAAGCTCATGGAGCGCCAGTTGGGAGTCAATGCCGTGACGGTGATCGTCGCGCTCCTCATCGGCAGCGCGCTCCTGGGGGTGATCGGCGCGATCCTGGCCGTCCCCACCGCGGCCATCGCCCAGGTGCTCTTCCAGGAGCTCTTCGCCCGAGAGAGGGACTGACAGGCGAGAGCGGCCGGCCCGGCGGCCCGGGCCGTCGAGGCCTCTTCCCGCGACCTAGCCGGACACGCGCGGCTGCGGTACAGTCAGCGCATGGCCCGGCTCCAGCCCGGCGCGACGCTCTCGCACTACCGGATCCTCGAGACGCTCGGCGAGGGCGGCCAGGCTACCGCCTACAAGGCTCTGGACCTCCGCCTGAGCCGGCTCGTGGTGATCAAGATCCTCCAGTCCGACCTGGCGGCCAGCGAAGCCGCCCGCCGCCGCTTCGACCGTGAGGCGCGGCTCTGCTCCGCCCTCGACCATCCCAACATCTGTGCCGTGCACGACGTCGGGGAGGAGGAGGGGCTCTGCTACATCGTCATGCAGTTCGTGGAGGGCCGCACGCTGAGGCAGCTCGTGGCGGGCCGCTCCCTGGAGCTCCTCGGCGCGCTCTCGATCGCCATCCAGGTCGCCGATGCCCTCGCGGCGGCTCACGCCCGCGGGATCGCCCATCGTGACGTCAAGCCGGCCAACGTCATCGTCCGCCCGGGGGGGCAGGTGACGGTCCTGGATTTCGGCTTGGCCAAGCTGCTCGCCGGCGAGGACGCGGCGCCGCGGGGGCGCGGGCCCGATGAGCCGGTGACCGAGCTCGGCGTCCCTTACGGCTCCCTGGGGTATGGCTCGCCGGAGCAGGTGTCGGGCGACCGGGTGGACCATCGCACGGATCTCTTCAGCCTGGGCGTCGTGATCTACGAGATGGTCACCGGGCAGCCTCCTTTCCGGGGCCGGAACCGCCTGGAGGTGCTCCGCGCGGTCGTGCACGACACGCCCCGCCCGCTGGCCGAGCTCCGTCCGGGGGCCCCCCCACGCCTCCAGGCCATCCTCGACCGGGCCCTGGCCAAGGACCCCCGCGACCGCTTCCCGAGCATGGCGGCGATGCGCGACGAGCTCAAGGCCGTGATGCGGCAGCTCACCCACGAGACGGGCCTGGTCCCTACCGAGACCTCGGCAACGCTCGTCGTCCCCCGTCGGGCCCGGAGCTCGTGGCTCTTGAGCGGGAGGCTCGGACGCGCCTTCGGGCGCTTCCGGAGCGGCGCGGGGGGCTACACGCCGCGCCCCGCCGCCGACGCCGGGATCGGTGACCGGGCCGCTCGGCCGGCGCCGTGGCGTCCACCCTCGTGGGGAACCGAGACCCGGCGGACCGTCGCCGTCCTTCCGTTCAAGAATCTCTCGGGGGATCCGGACGCGAACTTCTACGAGGTCTCGCTGGCGGACGCGATCATCACCGAGCTGGCCCACCTCCGGTCGCTCGTCGTCCGGCCCTCGTCCTACATCGCGCACTACGCGGGGCAGCCCATCGATCCCCGGCGGGTCGGCGACGAGCTGGCGGTGGCGGCGGTCCTGATCGGCAGCTTCATCAAGGGGCCCGACCGCTTCCGCGTCACCGCCCAGTTCATCGCCACCGCGACCGGAGAGATCCTGTGGAGCGACAAGATCGACGTCCGCGCTCGCGATCTCATCACGATCCAGGACACCATCGCGGAGCGGGTCATCGACGGCCTCCGGCTCCGCCTGACGGCCGAGGAACAGGAGCGGCTGGAGCGCCCCCTGACCCGCAACGCCGAAGCCTACGAGTGCTACCTGCGCGGCCGCGACTTGCTCCTCCAGTACATCTTGCGGACGTTCGACGATGCCGACCTGGACGAGGCCATCGGGAGGTTCCGGGAGGCCCTCGGCCGGGACCCCGAGTTCGCCCTCGCCCACGCGGCCCTCGGTCGATGCTATGTCCACCACGCCCAGGGCTACGGGGGCGCGGACTACTATCGGCGGGCCGCGGCGGCGCTCGGGCAAGCCCTCGTGCTCGACCCGGCGCTGGTGGACGCGCGGCTCCAGATGGTCCATGTCTTCCTGCATCGTGGCGACAAGGACCGGGCCCACGCGACGATCGCGGAGCTCCGCCGGGAGGCGCCCAACGACCCGGCGGTCATCTTCGACGCGGCGATGCTGTACCGGCTGGACGGCCTCTACGAGAAGGCTCTCCACGAGTACGACCGCCTGCTGGAGATCAACCCGCGGGACATCGTGATCGCGAGTTACAGCCGCGCCCGGGTCTACACCCATCAGCACCAGTACGAGCGGGCCATCGCCGAGCTCGAGCGGGCCCGGGCCGTCGAGCCCGATCATCCTCTGGCCAAGACCTTCCTGGCCGTCGCCTACTTCAACCAGGGCCGGGTCGACGAGGCCCAACCGCTGGTCGAGGAGGTGCTGCGGCAGCATCCGCACCTCGAAGGGGTCAAGCCGGTGCTGGCCTGGTGCCTCTCCGCGCGGGGTGAGCACGAGCGGGCGCGCGCCCTGATCACCGAGGGCGTCAAGGAGACGGCCGAAGCCGACCACGACACCGCCTTCTGGCTGGCCGGCTTCTATGCTCTGGAAGGGATGGCCGACGAGGCGATCGACTGGGTTCGGCGAGCCATCCGACTCGGCAACGAGAACTATCCGCTCTTCGCCGACAGCCGGAAGCTCGACCGCCTCCGGGCCGACCCGCGCTTCGTCGAGCTGATGGCTGAGCTGAAACAGCGCTGGGAGGCCCGACGGGAGTAGCTTCATTCGAGGGGGCCGCGCCGGCCCTCTCCGGACCCTGCAACGCTCAGGCCCTCGAGGAGGGTTGACGTGCCGGCACCCAAGGACCTCTTGGAGCGCATCCAGCTTCGTCTCGAGGAGAGCCTGGCCGGGATCGGCGAGAGCGTCGCCGATCTGCCGCCCGCCGACGTCGCCGATCTCCTGAACCAGCTCACCCTGGCCGAGGCGGCCACGGTGATCACGATGCTGTCGGTGCCGCGGGCCGTCCAGGTCTGCAACCAGCCGACGCTGGGGCGCCGCAGCGCGCTGCTCGAGCAACTCGAGCCGAGCCGGGCGGCCGCGATCCTGGAGGACCTGGCGGCCGACCAGCGCACCGACATCGTCCGCCAGATGGGCGAGCACGCGCGCCGGCGGCTGCTGCCCAAGCTCCACGCCGAGGCCCGGGCCGAGGTCGAGCGGCTCTTGCAATACCCGGCCCGCTCGGCCGGCGGCATCATGACCACCGAGTTCGTGCGGCTGGACCCGGCGATGACCGTGGGGCAGGCGCTGCGCCACATCCGCGAGGTGGCTCGCGAGAAGGAGTCGATCTACGCGGGTTACGTCATGGAGCCGGATACCGGGCGGCTCCTGGGCTCGGTCTCGCTCCGGGACCTGGTGATGGCCGAGCTAGAGACGCCCGTGGTGGACATGATGCGGCGGAAGCCGGTCACCGTCAGCGCGCTGGAGGACCAGGAGTCGGTGGCCCACAAGATCGCCAAGTACAACCTGCTGGCGGTGCCGGTGCTGGAGCAGGACGGGAGCGTGGTCGGGTTCGTGACGGTCGACGACGTGATCGACGTCATGATCGAGGAGGGGACCGAGGACCTCCTGCGGATGGCGGCCGTCGAGCCCGGGGCTCTCGACAAGCCCTACTTCGACAACCCCATCCTCCAGGTCGTCCGCAAGCGCATCGGCTGGCTCCTCCTCCTCTTCGTGGCCGAGACCTTCACGGGGACGGTCCTGCGCTACTTCGAGAGCGAGCTGGCGGCCGTCGTCGCGCTCTCCTTCTTCATCCCGCTCCTGATCGGCACCGGCGGGAACGCCGGGGCCCAGACGGTGACCACGATCATCCGGAGCATCGCGCTGGGCGAGATCCGGCTGCGGGATGCCTTGCGGGTGCTGACGCGGGAAGCCAGTGCCGGGGTCGTCATCGGCGTGCTGGTGGGGGTGGTCGCGTTCGGCCGCTCGCTGCTGTGGGGCGTGACGCTGCAGCTGGCCCTGACGGTGTCGATCACCGTGCTGGCGATCTGCGCCTGGTCCACGACGGTGGGCTCCCTCATTCCCCTCGCGGCCCAGCGCCTCCGGATCGATCCCGCCGTGCTGTCGGCGCCGCTCATCACGACGCTGGTGGACGCCACCGGCCTCATCATCTACTTCACGATCGCCAAGGTGATGCTCGGGCTCTGACGCGACCGGCCTGATCGCGGAGGGACGGCTCATGGATGGCAAGATCTGGAGCGACATGTTCCACCCGGGGCTCCCGCTGCTGGAGAAGATCCTGCGCCCGATCCTCGTCTACGTCTTCCTGATCGTCGGCCTCCGGCTGGCCGGCAAGCGGGAGCTCGCCCAGCTCAATCCGTTCGACCTGGTCGTGCTGCTGACGCTGTCCAACACCGTGCAGAACGCGATCATCGGCGACGAGCACTCGGTGACGGGCGGCCTCATCGGCGCCGCGACGCTCCTGGCCCTCAACTACGCGGTCGTCCGCTTCCTCTATGCGCACGAGCGCCTGGACCGGCTGGTCGAGGGCGGCGCCGACGCGCTCATCGACCAGGGTCGCGTCCGGACGAAGGTCCTCAAGCGGGAGCTGATCACGCGGCCCGAGCTCGAGGCAGCGGCCCACAAGCAGGGCTTCGCGTCACTCCAGGAGGTGGAGCGGGCGGTACTCGAGCCGGCCGGCACCATCTCGTTCTTCCCCAAGAAGCCGCCGCCCGAGGTCGCGCGACACCAAGAGATCCTCACCCGGCTCGACGGAATCGTGCGCGACCTGGCCGCCCTTCGGGCGGCGCTCCCGCGACCGCCGGCGGGCTCGGCATCCGCCGGATAAGCCCGGGAAGCCGGCCTGGAGGGGGGAGGAGGGCCGGGAGGCGATGATGCTATACTGCACGTCCACCAATCTGACCGAGCCCGAGAGAGCCCGGCGGCTCCTCGAGCGGAGGCTGCGGCACATCGAGGCGACGGGCGCGGAGGTCGTCATCACGGCCCATCCGGGCTGCATCCTCCCGATCGCCGCCGGCCCGCGCCGGCGCGGCCGGCGGGCCCGGGTGACCCACATCGTCGAGGGGCTCGACCAGGCCGGCGCCGCGGCGTCGGGCCCGGCCTGACGGGATGGAGAGCCGCTCACCCGCCGCGGAGCACAAGGCGCACGCGCCGCGCTCCATCCGCTGCATGGTCTGCACGATCTCCGACTCCAAGACGCCGGAGACCGACACGAGCGGCCAGCTCCTCCGGGAACTGCTGACCGCCGCCGGGCACGAGGTCGTCGACTACCGGCTCGTGCGGGACGAGCCGAGTCAGGTTCACGCGGTGATCCATGCAGCCTGCACGAACCCGACGGTCCAGGCCCTCATCTTCACCGGCGGCACCGGCATCACCTCGCGAGACCAGACGTTCGAGGCCGTCGAGGCCCTGCTGGAGAAGCGGCTGCCGGGGTTCGGCGAGCTGTTCCGGATGGTCTCGTACCAGGAGATCGGTGCGGCGGCGATGCTCTCCCGTGCCCAGGCCGGCGCCCGGGCTGGGCGGCTCATCTTCTCGCTGCCGGGCTCGCCGGCCGCCTGCCGGCTGGCCCTCGAGCGCTTGATCCTCCCGGAGCTGGGACACATGGTGCGCGAGCTGAGCCGCTGAGCACCGGGGCGCGGGTTCTGTGATAGAGTCAGAGCCGCGTGCCGGAGCGTGCCGCGCGATAGTGGAGGGACTATGAACCTGAAGTGGGCCGTCGGACTGGTCCTCGTGGTGGTGGCCGTCACACTCAGCGGGCCGAGCGCGGCCCAGCCCGGCGCGGCAGCGCCCGCGCGCCTCTGGGAGGAGGCCCCGCCGGCGGTGGTCGCGCCCGAGATCGCGCGCCTGAACGACGCGCTGACGCGGCTCGCGGAGAGTCTCAAGGCCGCGCTCGTCCAGATCCGGGTCCGCCGCGCGCCGGGCGACAGTGAGGGGGACGACGGCCCCCGGCGCTCGATGGGGTCGGGGTTCCTCGTGCACCCCGACGGGTACCTGGTGACCAACGCCCACGTCGTCGAGAGCGCCACCGAGGTCCAGGTGCGCCTGGCCACCGGGCGCCGGCTGATGGGGAAGGTCGTCGGCCGCGATGCCCGAGTGGACCTGGCGCTCGTGAAGGTCGAGTCCACCGAGCCGCTGCCCATTCTTCCCCTCGGTGACTCGAACACGCTTCGGGTGGGGGAGTTCGTGCTGGCCCTCGGCCATCCGTTCGGCCTCGAGCAGACCGTGTCCTTCGGCATCGTCAGCCGCAAGGGCGCGCCGCTTCAGACGGCGGCGCCGGGCTTCGATTTCATCCAGACGGACGCGGCGGTGAATCCCGGCAACTCCGGCGGCCCCCTCGTCAACATGGCGGGACAGGTGGTCGGCGTGAACTCGATGGCGGCCCGGAACGGCTCCATCGGATTCGCCATCCCCTCGAACCTCGTGAAGGCGCTGCTCCCGGAGCTGCTCGCCAAGGGGAAGATCGAGTGGGGCTGGCTGGGTGTGCGGATCGACGAGGTTACCGAGGACAACGTCGCCGAGTACGGGCTCCGCGAGCCGCGGGGCGTCGCGATCGCCGGCGTGATCCCGGATCAGCCCGCGGCGCGGGCCGGCCTGCGCGTGAAGGACGTGGTCGTCTCCATCGACGGTAGCACGGTGGTCACGCCCCGCGACCTCCAGCGCGTCATCGCCTCCATGCCGGCCGGGAAGACGGTGCGCATGCTCCTGATCCGCGAGGGGCAGGAGCAGGAGCTCCAGGTCACGATCGGCCGCTATCCCGAAGCTGACGAGGAGAAGCCGAAGGCGCCGGCGCGGTAGCCGCGGGCTAGGATATTTCGGGGAGGTCTCGGAAGACCCCCCCGATGCCCCCCCCGTCGTGGCGGCGGCGAAGCCGCCGCTCGGAGTACTCCTCGATGCACCATGCGCTCGGTGGTCGGCACCGGGTTACTCCGACACGCTTCTAGGTCATGGGAGGGGGCAAGCCCGCGCTCGGAGTGGAACACTGACCCGCGGCAACTGGGCCAGGCGTTGGCGCGCGGTTACTCCGACAGCCTCTTAGCCGGCCGTCACGGCCTGCGCCTGCGGCGCTCCGTCGCCGTGGGCGGGCGTGAGCGCGCAGGCCTCGGCCGCGGTGGCGGCGTGAAGCGAGAGATCCCGGATCGTCGGGGCCTCGCCGCAGAGCGGACACTTCGGATCCCGCCGCAGCCGCACCTCGCGAAAGCGCATCCCCAGCGCGTCATAGGTCAGGAGCCGTCCGATCAAGGGCTCGCCCTTTCCCAGGATGAGCTTCACGGCTTCGGTCGCCTGGACCACTCCGATGAGTCCTGGGAGCACGCCCAGGACGCCGGCCTCGTTTCAGGAGGGCACCAGGCCCGCCGGGGGGGGCACGGGATACAGGCAGCGGTAGCACGGGCCGCGTCCCGGGGCGAGGACCGTCACCATGCCCTCGAACTGGAAGATGGAGCCGTGGACGTTCGGCTTGCCAGCCAGGTAGCAGGCGTCGTTGACGAGGTAGCGCGTGTCGAAGTTGTCGGAGCCGTCGACGACGACGTCGTAGTCCTTGATGATGCGCTCGATGTTGTCGACGGTGAGGCGCTCGGGATACGGCACCACGGTGACATCCGGGTTCAGCGCCTGGATGGTGTCACGCGCCGACTCGACCTTGGGGCGGCCGACATCCGGCGTCCGGTGCAGGATCTGACGCTGGAGGTTACTGAGATCCACGACGTCCGAGTCGATGATGCCGAGCGTGCCGACGCCGACCGCGGCCAGGTAGACCCCCGTCGGCGATCCCAGCCCGCCGGCGCCGATCAGGAGCACCTTCGAGCGCAGCAGGCGCTTCTGGCCGGCCTCGCCGACCTGGGCCAGCATGAAGTGCCGGCTGTAGCGTTCCATCTGGGCCGGGGTGAGGGGTTCCTCCTTCACCACCGGGAGGTGGAGCTCCTTCCAGCGGCGGAAGCCGCCCGCCATCGACGCCACGTGCTCGTACCCCAGGTCGCGCAGCGCCTTGGCGGCCAGCAGCGAGCGGAGGCCCGACATGCAGTAGAGGACGATGGGCGTCTCGGGATCGGAATAGGCGTCCTGGACCTTGAACTCGAGGAAGCCGCGACTGATGTTCACGGCTCCCTCGACGAACCCTTCGCGGTACTCGTCCGGGTCGCGGACGTCGATCAGCACGGGCGGCGCTCCCTCGCGGAGCTGCGCCGTGACCTCTTCCACCGAGACCTCGGGGACGAATTGCTTGGCGTCCTTGACGAGATCGCGATAGGTCTTCATCCTGATGTCCTCCAGGGCGGGATCGGCTGCGGCTCGGTCACCGGCCACATTACCACGCTTCTCGATCGAGTCAAGGGACTTTTCCCCCGTCGAGGGGCGACCGATGGCCGGCAACCATGAGCGCCGTGGCGGCGGGATTCGAGTTCGGCAATCGTGACCGACAGATGCGGATCGGGATCGACACACGCCTGTGGGGGGAGCCCCGGAGCGGCATCGGACGGTATACCCGCTCCCTCGTCGAGGCGCAGGTCCGATTGGCTCCCGAAGTGCGCTGGATCCTCTACCTCGACCGGCCTCCGGGGGATCTCCCCCCGGGAACCGAGCCCCGGTGGCTGCCGTGGCGCTCGCGCCTCCTGTGGACGCTCTGGGCCGTCCGGCGGGACCTCGGGCGCCGCCCCATCGATCTCTTCCACGGCGTCACGGGCTTCGAGCTCCCGTCCGGCGGGTGTCGACTGGTGACGACGGTCCACGATCTGATCCCGCTGCGCTTCCCGCACCTCGTCCCGGCGCGCCATCGCTGGGCGGTGCGGATCTTGCTCGGAGGCGCCTTGCGCCGCGCGACGCGGGTGATCGCCGTGTCGGAGGCAACGCGGGCCGAGATCCTCGCGCGCTACCGGACGGCGCCCGACAAGATCGCCGTGGTGCCGGAGGCCGCCGCTCCGCACTTCCGGCCGCCGCCCGCCGCCGACACGGCCCGTGTCCGCGAGCGCCTCGGCCTCGGCACGCCGTACATCCTCTTCGTCGGCCTCCTGGAGCCCAAGAAGAACCTCCCGACGCTGCTGGCGGCGGTCGCGCGGCTGCGAGCCGCGGGCGCCTGGGGGACCACCCGGCTCTGCCTGGCCGGCGCCCCGGGCTGGGGCGTCGATGGCCTGGGCGCCGCGGTCGCGCGCCACGGCCTGGGCGACACCGTGCGGTTTCTCGGCGCGGTGCCGGAGGTCGAGTTGCCCGCGCTCTATGCGGGCGCGACGGCCTTCGTCTTTCCCTCGCTCTGGGAGGGCTTCGGCCTGCCCGTCCTCGAGGCGATGGCCGTGGGGACTCCGGTCATCGCCTCGCGGCGGGGGGCGCTCCCCGAGATCACCGGCGGCGCGGCGCTCCTGGTCGAGCCCGAGGCGGCGGCGCTCGCCGACGCGCTGGGGACGCTGCTGGCCGACTCCGCGCTGCGAGCGCGCCTCGGCGAGGCCGGGCTCGCGCGGGCCCAGACCTTCTCCTGGGAGCGGACGGCGCGGGAGACGCTGGCGGTGTATCGCGCGGCCCTGGCATGAAGGAATCACGCCGTGACGGGTGAGCTCGGGACCGCCGAGCGGGTCGCCCGGAATGCCGTCCTGAAGGTGGCCGTCCAGGCGACGCGCCTGCTCTCGCTCCTGTTCCTGGTCCTCGCCGCCCGGCGGCTCGGTCCCGAGGACTTCGGGAAGTTCACCTTCGCCTATGCCCTCGCCACGATCCTGGGGGCGGCCCTCGACCTCGGCATGCACTCGGTGCTGGTCCGGAGCGTGGCCCGCGCGCGGGTCGAGGCCGGGGCCTACTGGACGGCGGCGGTCACGCTCAAGCTGGCGATCCTGGTGCCGGCGGGCCTCGCCTTCGTCGCCGTTCCGGTGCTGACCTCCCGTCCGCTCGACACCACCGTCGCGGTCTGGCTCCTCGGGGCGGCGATCGGCCTCCAGTCGTTCATCGAGCTCGCCGTCTCGATCTTCACCGGGTTCGAGCGCCTCGAGGTCGAGCTGGGCCTCCGGCTCGCGGAGAAGCTCCTGCTCTTCGGCGTGGGCGTCGGAGGTCTCCTGCTCGGCGGGCGGCTCCTCCTCGTCGCCGGCGCCTTCACGCTGGCGGGCGCCGCCTCGCTGGCGCTGGCTGTGACGCTCGTCCACCGGCGCTTTGCGCGGCTCGCCTGGCGGCTGGACCCGGGCGGGGCGCGCGCCCTGGCGCGGGCGCTCGGCCTCGTCGCCGTCGCCTTCGTCCTGGCCTTCGCCACGACCCGGCTGGTGCCGCTCCTGGTCGCCCTGCTGGGTGGAGACGCGGCGGCGGGCTATTTCGGCGCGGCGATCCGGGTCCTCGACGTGGTGATGGTCGTGCCCGTGGCCCTGGTTGCGGCCGTCTACCCGGTCCTGGCCCGCGAGGCGCCCGGCGATCCCCGCTTCCGCCGGGTCGCGGTGCAGGCGGCGGAGCTCCTGCTGATGCTCGGGCTCGGGGTGGCGCTCGCCTTCGCCCATGGCGCCGACTGGCTCACCGTCGGGGTCTACGGCCCCCGGTACCAGGCGACGGCGCCCCTCCTGGCCGTCCTGGGCGCCGCCGCCTGCCTCGGCTTCCTCAACTACTACCTCGGCTTCGTCTTCCTCGCGCTCGATCGGCCCGGCCGGCTGGTCGCGGTCGCCGCCGTCGGTCTCGTGGCCAGTGCCGCCCTGACGCCCGGGCTCGTCCTCGTCCTGGGCGCGCTGGGCGGCGCCGTCGCGCTCGTGCTGGCCGAGGCCATCACGGCGTGCGGCGCCCTCGTCGCGCTGCTGCCGTTCATCCGCCTCCCGTTCGGCCGGGGGACCCTGAAGGCGGGCGCGGCGGCGCTCGGGGCGAGCCTGATCGCCGGAATGCTCCCGGCCGGAAGCGCCGCGCGGCTCGGCGCCGTGCTCCTCCTGTATGCCGGGGGCCTCCTCGTGCTGCGGCCGTTCCCGGTCGCCCTGTGGAGCCGCGTCGCGCGAGGAGTGTGGTGGGCGCCGGAGGCAAAATGACACGCCGAGACGACCTGGCCTCCCCGGCGGGAGGGCGCAGGTGAGCCCGCACTGATGCACGTGGTTCTCGACGCCCGCTACGTGTCGCGGCGTCAGTCCGGCGTCGGACACTACACGCAGCGGCTCGTCGGGGGCCTGGCGGCCATCGACCAGGAGAACCGCTACACCTGTCTCGTCGCCAGCGACGGCCCCGGGCTCGCGGTGACCCAGCGGAACTTCGCCCGCTGGCCGACCCGGGTCTCCTTCGAGAACCACCTGGTCGGGGACCTCTGGCTCCTCGGCTACCTGCCGGTGCGCCTCCGGCTCTGGGCCACCGACGTCTACCACGGCCCCGCGGTGTTCCTCCCGCTCGTCAAGCTCGGCTACCGCACGGTCGTGACGATCCACGACCTCGTGTCCTTTCTGTTCCCGGAGACCGTGCCGCGGAAGTACAGTCTCTACATGCGAGTGATGACGCGCTGGGCGGCCCGCTCCGCCGACCGCATCATCGCCGTGTCGCGCGCGACCAAGGACGACCTCACCCGAGCCCTCGGCGTCCCCGATGAGAAAGTCGTCGTCATCCACGAGGCGGTGGCCCCCGAGTTCGCGGCGCCGGTGGAGCCGGCCGTCGTCGAGGCCGTGATCCGCCGCTACGGCATCCGGCCGCCCTATTGCCTGTTCGTCGGGAACCTCGAGCCGCGTAAGAACCTCGGGCGACTGGTCGAGGCCTTCGCCGGGCTGCGCGCCCGGCGTCCGGCGCGCGAGCCGATCCCGCAGCTCGTCCTGGCCGGAACGCGGGCCTGGCTCCACGGCGGGATCTTCGAGGCGGTGGCGGCTCACGATCTGGCCGCGGACATTCTGTTCACGGGCTACGTCACGCCCGCCGACCTGCCGGCCTTGTACGCGGGCGCCACGTGCTTCGTCTTCCCCTCGCTCTACGAGGGCTTCGGACTGCCGGTGCTCGAGGCGATGGCGGCGGGCACGCCGGTCGTCGCCTCGCGCGCCGGCGCCATCCCCGAGGTGGGCGGCGATGCCGCCCTCCTGGTCGACCCTCGCCGCCCCGCGGAGATCGCCGAGGCGATCGAGACCGTGCTCGGCGACGGGCAGCTCCGCGCGACGCTCGTGGCTCGAGGCCGCGAACGGGCGCGGCTGTTCACGTGGGAGGCGGTCGCCCGGCAGACCCTCGCCGTCTACGAGTCCGTCTACGCCCGCGGGAGAGCCGCGGCCCCGCGGGCCGCCGGCTCTCGCGGGGCGCAGAACCCTGGACCATGAGGGTTGCGCTCGATGCGCGGAAGCTCCACGACTTCGGCATCGGGACGTACATCCAGGGGCTCCTCGGTGAGTTCTTCGAGCTCGGCGAGCCCGACGAGCTCCTCGCCTACGTCCCGCCCGGCGTCGAGCTCCCGCCGGCTCTACGGGGCGCCCCGCGCGTTCGCTGGCGGCCCGAGCCCGCCCGCCCCTACTCCCTGGCCGAGCTCTGGCGCTTGGCGCTCTGCGCCCGGCGGGACCGCGCAGAGCTGTTCCACGCGCCGCACTACGTCTGCCCTCCGGTGCTGCCCTGTCCGGCGGTCGTGACGATCCATGACCTGATCCACCTGCGCTTTCCGCCGCGAACGCCCTTCGCTCCGCTCTACGCCCGCGTCATGCTGCGGCTGGCCGTCCGCCGGGCCGCCCGTGTGATCACGGTGTCGGCGTCGACCCGGCAGGACGTCGAGGGCTGGCTCGGAGCGCCGCCGGCCCGCGTCCGCGTCATTCCGAACGGCGTGGCGCCCCGCTTCCACCCCGCGCCGGACGGCGCCGCCCTCGAGCCACGACTCGGCGCCCTCGGCGTGGCCCGGCCCTACCTCCTGTTCGTCGGGAACCCCCTGCCGCACAAGAACCTCCCGCGGCTCCTCGACGCGCTGGCGGGGCTGCCGGCCGAGGCCGGCCGGCTGGTGATCGCCGGGGTCCGCGCCGGGGCGCGACCGGGGGTCGCCCGCGCCATCGAGGCGCGTGGGCTCGAGCCCCGGGTCGTCATCGTGGGGGCGCTGCCCGGCGAGGCCATGCCGCTGCTCTACCAGGGGGCGACCGCGCTCGTGTGTCCCTCGCTCTGGGAGGGCTTCGGCCTCCCGGCGCTCGAGGCGATGGCCTGCGGCACGCCCGTCCTGGCCGCCGACCGGGGCGGCCTGGCCGAAGTGGTGGCTGACGCCGGCCTCCTGGTCGATCCCACAAACGTTGACGCGTTGCGTGAAGCGATGTATGATCTCGCCAGCCATGCACCTTTGCGCGCGGCGCTGCGGGCCGCCGGGCTGGCCCGGGCTCGCGCGTTTTCATGGCGGCACGCCGCCGAGGCCACCATCGCCGTATACCGAGAGGCTGTGGCCTTGGGCCAGGGGGGTCGAGGGTGACCGATGCGGGTCGCGCTAGTCCATGACTGGCTGACCGGCATGCGGGGAGGCGAGAGGGTCCTGGAAGAGCTGGTGACCCTCTACCCCGCGGCCACGATCCATACCCTCGTCCACGTCCCCGGCAGCGTCTCCCCCGTCATCGAGAGCCGGCCGATCCACACCTCCTTCATCCAGCGGCTTCCCGGCGCGCCCCGCCGCTTCCGCCACTATCTCCCGCTCTTTCCGCTGGCGGCCGGGCGGATGCGCCTCGAGGGATACGACCTCGTCATCTCGACCAGCCACTGCGTCGCGCTCGGCGTCCGGCCCGCCCCCCCGGCCCGTCACGTGGCGTACTGCTTCACCCCGATGCGCTACGCCTGGGACTTCCAGGACGAATACCTGCGCCGCGTCGTGCCGGGCGTCCGCGGCCTGGCCCGGCTGTGCCTGACCATCCTCCGGCGCTGGGACCGGACGGCGGGCCGCCGGGTCGGGTATGTGGCCTGCATTTCCCGGCATGTCGCCGGCCGCATCCGCCAGGCCTACGGGCGTGAGGCGCGGGTGATCTACCCGCCGGTGCGCACCGACTTCTTCCAGCCGAACGGGGCGCCGGGCGACACGTTCCTCTGCGTGTCGGCCCTGGCTCCCTACAAGCGCCTGGATGTGGCCGTGGACGCCTTCACCCACCTCGGGTGGCCGCTGGTCGTCGTCGGGGCCGGCGCCGAAGAGGCGCGGCTCAAGCGGCGCGCAGGGCCGACGGTCCGCTTCCTCGGCTGGCAGGACGATGCGGCGCTCCGGACGGCCTACGCGCGCTGCCGAGCCTTCGTGTTCACGGCCGAGGAGGAATTCGGGATCGCGCCGCTCGAGGCGATGGCGGCCGGCCGGCCGGTGATCGCGTACAGCCGCGGGGCGCTCAGCGAGACGGTGGTCGACGGTGTCACGGGTCTCCTGTTCCATGAGCAGCGGCCGGCCGCCCTGATCGACGCGCTGCGACGCTTCGACGTGACGGGGTGGAGTCCCGAGAAGATCCGCGCCCATGCCCTCCGCTTCGGAGAGGCGCGCTTTCGCGCCGAGATGGCGGCGTTCGTCGACGAGTGCCTGGTCGCCCCGCGAGAGACGGCGTGCTGAAGGAGCGGCGACTCTGGCTCGTCCTGGCCCTGGCCGCTGGCGATGCCCTGGCGGCCGTGGCGGCGCTGCTGGCCGCCTATGCGATCCGGTTCTGGACCGGGGTCATCCCGGCCCCGCTCGGCGTGCCGCCCCTCGAGCCGTACGCCTTGCTGCTCCCGCCGCTGGTGCCGCTCCACGCGCTCGCGCTGCGGGTGGCGGGCCTCTACGAGTACCGGCACGAGCGGACCAAGGCCGACGAGTTCTTCCAGGTCGTTCGCGGCGTGACCCTGGCCACCCTGCTGCTGGTGGCCTCCACGTTCTTCATCCGCCACTTCTCCTTCTCGCGCTGGGTCATCCTGCTCTTCTGGGGACTCGACATCGTCTGCGTCTACTGGGTGCGCCTGACGATCCGCGAGGTGGTTCGGGGGATGCGCCGCCACGGCCGCTTCGTGCGGCGGGCTCTGGTCGTCGGCGCCGGGTCGCTCGGGCAGGAGGTGGTCCGGCGGCTCCGCGGGCACCCCGAGTTCGGCGTGCGGGTGATGGGCTACCTGGACGACCGCCAGCCGCTCGGCGAGCGGATCGAGGGCAAGGAGATCCTGGGCGGCTTCGAGGCCGTGACGCAGGTGATCGAGCAGTACCGAGTCGACCAGCTCTTCGTGGCGCTGCCGATGGAGGCGCACCACGAGGCGCTCAAGATCCTCAACGCGCTCGAGGGCGAGCTGGTGGACGTGCGGATCGTGCCGGACATCCTGCAGTTCGTGACCCTGCAGGCGGCCATCGAGGAGCTCGAGGGCCTGCCGGTCATCAGCCTCGCCCAGTCGCCCATCACGGGCTGGAGCCGGATCGCCAAGCGCGGGATGGACCTGGCCCTGGCGACGGCCGGGGTCGTCATCCTGTCGCCCCTGCTGGGGCTCATCGCGGCGGTGATCCGATTGACGTCGCCGGGCCCGGTGTTCTACCGTCAGGCGCGGATGGGGCTGGACGGCCGCTCCTTCTCGATGTACAAGTTCCGCTCGATGTGCGTCGACGCGGAGGCCGAGAGCGGGCCCGTGTGGGCCACCGAGCAGGATGACCGCCGGACGCCGATCGGGGGCCTCCTGCGTCGCTACTCCCTCGACGAGTTGCCGCAGCTCTGGAACGTGCTCAGGGGCGACATGAGCCTGGTGGGCCCCCGGCCCGAGCGGCCGTTCTTCGTCCACCAGTTCAAGACGATGATCCCGCAGTACATGCTGCGCCACAAGGTCAAGTCGGGCATGACCGGCTGGGCGCAGGTCAACGGGCTCCGCGGCAACACCTCGCTGGAGAAGCGGATCGAGTACGACCTCTACTACATCCAGAACTGGTCGCTGGCCCTCGACGTGAAGATCCTTCTGCTCACCCTCTACCGGGCGTGGCAACACCGCCATGCCCACTGACATGCGGATGCGATCATGCGTGGGTTGATCCTTTCCGGTGGACGCGGGACTCGGCTCCGTCCCATCACCTTCACCTCCGCCAAACAGCTGGTGCCGGTCGCCAACAAGCCGATCCTGTTCTACGGGATCGAGGCGCTGGCGGCGTCGGGCGTCACCGAGATCGGCATCGTCGTCGGCGATACCCATCAGGAGATCCGTGACGCCGTCGGGGACGGGAGCCGCTGGGGCGTGCGCGTCACCTACATTCCGCAGTCCGCGCCGCTCGGCCTGGCCCACGCGGTGCTGACCGCCGAGGAGTTTCTCCGCGGGCAGCCCTTCGTCATGTACCTGGGCGACAACCTGATCCGCGAGCGTCTGGCCCCTCTGGTCGCACGCTTCCGGGACGCGGCCCCGAACGCGCAGATCCTCCTGGCCCGGGTGCCGAACCCCCAGGAGTTCGGGGTGGCGGAGCTCCGGGACGGTCGGGTGGTGCGCCTCATCGAGAAGCCGAAGGTGCCGCCCACCGACCTCGCGCTGGTCGGGATCTACATGTTCGACGACCACGTCTTCGACGCCGCCCGGGCCATCCGCCCGTCGCGGCGAGGTGAGCTCGAGATCACCGACGCCATCCAGCACCTCATCGACGCGGGACTGACGGTGCGGCCGCACATCATCGAAGGCTGGTGGAAGGACACCGGCAAGCTCGAGGACCTGCTGGAGGCGAATCGGATCATCCTCGACACCCTCGAGGTGCGCGTGGACGGGGTGATCGAGGGATCGGAGCTGCTCGGGAAGGTCGTGGTGGAGGCGGAGGCGAAGGTGGTGGGGAGCATGGTCCGCGGCCCGGCCATCATCGGGCGGGGGGCATTGATCGAGAACGCGTACATCGGCCCCTTCACCTCGATCGGCGACGGAGTGACCCTGCGGGGCAGCGAGATCGAGCACTCGATCGTCCTCGAGGGATCGGCGATCACCGACGTCGGCGGGCGCATCGAGAATAGCCTGATCGGCCGGAACGTGACGGTCTATCGCTCGGCCGGCAAGCCTCGCGCCTATCACCTGATGCTGGGGGATCGCAGCCAGGTCGGGTTGCCGTAGCGCCCGGCGGGGAGCGGTAGGCATGCGGGTCCTGGTCACGGGCGGCGCGGGCTTCATCGGCTCACACTTCGTGCGCCACCTCCTCACGACGTACCCCGAGTACGAGGTCGTCAATCTCGACAAGCTCACCTATGCGGGGAACCCGGCCAACCTGGCCGGTCTGGCCGACCATCCGCGCTACCGATTCGTTCACGGCGACATCTGCGAACCCCTGCTGGTCCGCGAGGTGATGGCCGGGTGCGACGCGGTGGTGAACTTCGCCGCCGAGTCCCACGTCGACCGCTCGATCCATGACGCCGGCGACTTCATCCGGACCGACGTGTTCGGCACCTGGGTGCTGCTGGAGACCGCCCGCGCCCACCGGATCGGGCGCTACCTGCAGGTCTCCACCGACGAGGTGTACGGCTCCATCGTGACGGGCGCCTTCCAGGAGACGCACCCCCTCCGCCCCTCGAGCCCATACTCGGCCTCCAAGGCGGGCGGCGACCACATGGCGCTCGCCTACTGGACGACCCACCGGACGCCGGTCGTGGTGACGCGGGCGTCGAACAACTTCGGGCCGAACCAGTACCCGGAAAAGGTGATCCCGCTCTTCATCACCAACGCCCTGGACGACCTGCCGCTGCCGCTCTACGGAGACGGCCGGCACGTCCGCGACTGGCTCTACGTGCTGGACCATTGCGCGGCGCTCGACCTGGTGCTGCACAAGGGGGCGGAGGGTGAGGTCTACAACGTGGGGGGCAGCGTCGAGGTCGAGAACATCGAGCTCACCCGCCGGATCCTGGCGCTCCTCGGAAAGCCCGAGAGCCTGATCCGCCCGGTCGTCGATCGACCAGGGCACGACCGCCGCTACGCGCTGGACACGACCAAGCTGCGCGCGCTCGGCTGGCAGCCGACCTACCCGTTCGACGACGCCCTGGCCGCCACCGTGGCCTGGTACCGCGAACACGAAGCCTGGTGGCGGCCGCTCAAGTCCGGGGAGTTCCTGGCATACTATCGGCGCCAGTACGGCGCCCGCTAGGGAATGGGAGGGGGCCTCGACGGCCCCCTCCCAACCTCCCCCGGGAGGGTTGCGCGGGCAAGCCCGCGCTCGGAGTGGAACACCGACCCGCGGCGGCTGGGCGAAGCGTGGCGCGCGATTACTCCGACAGCCTCCTAGGTCATCTCGGGGGGTCTCGGGAGACCCCCCGATGCCCCCCCGTCGTGGCGGCGGCGAAGCCGCCGCTCGGAGCACTCCTCGATGCACCGCGGGCTCGGTGGTCGGCGCCGGGTCGGTGAGTCACGCTCCCAGGTAGTGGGGGGCCTCGACAGCCCTCCTCCCAACCTCCGCCGGGAGAAGGTTGCGCGGGTGAAGCGCGCGCTCGGAGTGGAACACCAACCCGCGGCGATCGGGCGACCCGCGCGCGTCGCGCCCGCCGCGCTCGTGTCTCTCAGCTGAGAGGCATCACGGTCGACGGGCTGACAAATCCTGCAGGCTTCCGTGCGCAAACTCGTCAGGCGCGGGCGACCCTCTCTCTCAAATGAGATCGATCGCCGAGCAAGTGAGCCTGCGACAACCATGGGCCTCCGCGCGCCGCGTGGCCCGGGGTTTGCTTCTCCTGATGGACGACCGGCTGAAGCGATCAACCCGCTCGAGCGAGCGGATGGATCAAGAGACTCCCGGACCCGACCCCGGGAGTGGCCAGGCCGCCGAGGTGACCGAGGATATCGGACCTTGGCGGCCTGGCCCCCTTTTTCCCGCCGCGCGCGCCTTTCTTCGCCTCAAACCGCGTGCTATTGTGAGAACGCCATGACGGCCGCGGAGACCTATGGCGGCAAAGGGCTCATCTGCGATCCGATCCACCATTACATCCCCTTCACCCGTCCGGAGGGCGGCCTCCCGGGCGAGGTGACCGAGCAGGATCTGATCGATACCGCCTGGGTCCAGCGGCTCCGCCGGATCCCGCAGCTCCAGTCGGCCCGCTGGGTCTTTCCCACGGCCGAGCACAGCCGCTTCACGCACGCCCTCGGCGCCATGCACGTGGCCGGACGCTTCGCCCAGCAGCTGGCGCCGTCCCTGCGAGCCGTCTTCCAGGAGGCGCCGTCGGCCACCCTCCTCGAGGAGCTCCTGCGCATGGCGGGGCTGCTCCACGACATCGGGCACGGGCCGTTCGGGCACTTCTTCGACGATAACTTCCTCGCCGACTACGAGCTGACCCACGAGCTGGTCGGCCAGCGGATCATCCGGGAGGAGCTCGCCGAGGGCATCCTGGGCCTCCGGCGGAGTCCGAGCGGGCCCTTCGCCGAAGGGGAACGGATCGACCCGAACTGGATCTGCTACCTCATGGGGAAGGGCTACACCCACCCCGAGGCCGGGGATCCGCCCTGGCTCGCGTTCCTCAAGCCGATCCTGTCCGGCATCTACACGGCTGACAATCTCGACTACGTCCTGCGCGACTCGTACATGTGCGGGGTTCCGGTGGGGGCCGACCTCGAACGGATCGTCTACTACAGCTTCTTCACCCCCGAAGGGCTGACGCTCGATCGCGCCGGCACCCAGGCCCTGATCATGTTCCTCACCGCGCGCTACTACATGTACACCAACGTCTACTACCACCGGACGACCCGGGCCATCGACCTGCACCTCAAGGAGATCTTCCGGCCGACGATGCAGATCGTCTTCCCGTGGGACCTCCGGAAGGACCTCCATCCCTACCTCCACCTCACGGAGTGGACGCTCCTCGAGGAGGTCGGGCGCTGGCACGACGCCAGTGACCCGGAGCGCCGCGCGCTCGGGCAGGAGTGGCGCGAGATCCTGGATCGGCGCCTCAAGTGGCGAATGGTCCGCGAGGAGGTCCTCGACGACTCGATGATCAAGGTCTGGGCCGTCATGCGGCCGGAGTACGTCGCCGGTCAGGTCCGGGATGCGCTGCCTCGCGAGCTGAAGAACCTCGAGTTCCAGATCGACCTGGCCTTCCAGGACCCCCGACCGCTCAATCCGCTCGCCATGGGCGACCGGCAGATCTACATCTATGACGGCGCCACCGCCCGGGTGTCCAAGGAGCCGCTGGCTGCGCTCTTCAAGTACCTGCCGGCCAAAGTGGCCCAGTGCCGGATCTTCGCGCGCGATCATCGGCACGACCGGGAGCTGACCCAGGCCTTCCGGCAGGTGCTGTACGAGGACCGTCCGGCCATCCCGACCAACGTCTAGGGCCGTGGCCGATGACCGTCGCATCCGGCGTCCTCGGCCCTCGCCGGTCCTCGACGTATGCGGCATACGCCTCCGGCCGGCTCGGGCCTGCGTCCTTGGGCTGCTCGGTCTTCGGCCACGGCCCAGCGGTCCGCCAACGTGCCTGATGACCCGATGATCTAGTCCCTGGACCGGCCATGGATCTTCTCGACATCAAGGGCCGCATCGCCCGGGCGCTGGTGGAGTCCATCTTCCGTCGGGCGGGATTCACGCTTACGCCGGTGGGGCCTCGCGAGTCGCCGGCCCGCCTCGGACGCGAGGAGCTCATCCCGGACTTCTTTGCCGTGCGGGTGCCGGAAGACGAGAAGCCGCCGGAGGGGCCGGCTCGGCTCATCGAGGTCCGGTACCGGCCGCAGCTCGGACAGTACCTGTCCATCGAGGACCAGCGTGCCTCGCAGTCGATCTTCGCGCACGCCAAGCGGCAGTGGCCGGGACTCATGTTCGTCTTCGTCACCGACCACCCGGAGGCGCGCCGCTCGTGCTTCCAGGTCCTCGACCTCGAGCCCTGGTCGATGGGCGACCGCGTCGCCGCGATCGATCTGTTTGACCACTCGGGGCTCGACATCTACCGGCAGAACGTCGAGGAGCACGAGGTCCTGGCCCGCCGCATCTTCGCGCTCCTCAGCGGGAGTCCCTAGTGCGGGGCCCGCGCCCGGCGCTTGACGTCGCCCCACCTCGGGCTCGGCGGGTTCGGGCCAATGGCCTGGAGGCGTCCGGGCCGACTTCCCGACCGGAGGTCTGAGCCATGGAGAAGTTCCGCGGCGTCGACTACTACGCGATCGAGTCGCTCTTCTCGGAGGAAGAACGCATGGTGCGCGACGCCGTGCGCGACTGGGTGGAAGCGGAGTTTCTCCCGGTCGTCCCCGAGCACCATCGCGCCGGCACGTTTCCCATGGAGCTGGTGCCCAAGCTCGGGGAGCTCGGGGTATTCGGGGCGACGCTCAAGGGCTACGGCTGCGCCGGCCTCAACAACGTCGCCTACGGGCTCATCATGCAGGAGCTCGAGCGGGGAGACTCGGGCCTCCGTAGTTTCGCGTCGGTCCAGAGCGGGCTCGTCATGTACCCGATCCACCGGTACGGGTCCGAAGCGCAGAAGGAGCGCTGGCTGCCCGCCCTCCAGACGGGGAGCGCGATCGGCTGCTTCGGCCTGACCGAGCCCGACCACGGGTCGGACCCGGCCTCCATGAAGACGCGCGCCCTCCGGAAGGGCGACGGCTTCGTCCTCAACGGGACCAAGCTCTGGATCACGAACGGCTCCGCCGCGGACGTCGCCGTGGTGTGGGCCAAGGGGGACGACGGCGAGATCGGGGGGTACCTGGTCGAGCGCGGGACCCCGGGCTTCGCGACCCTGGACATCACCGGGAAGTTCTCGATGCGGGCGTCGATCACCTCGGAGCTGTCGTTCCAGGACTGCCGGATCCCGCTGGAGAACAAGCTGCCGGGGGTGTCGGGCATCCGGGGCCCTCTCTCCTGCCTCACCCAGGCCCGCTACGGGATCGCCTGGGGCGCGGTCGGGGCGGCGATGGCCTGCTACGACTGGGCCCTCCAGTACGCCCAGGCCCGCATCCAGTTCGGGAAGCCCATCGCGGCCTTCCAGCTCGTCCAGCGAAAGCTCGTCTGGATGATCACCGAGATCACCAAGGCGCAATTCCTGTGCCTCCAGCTCGGGCGACTGAAGGATCTGGGGAGCGCGCGCCCGCAGCAGGTCTCGATGGCGAAGATGAACAACGTCTGGATGGCGCTGGAGACCGCGCGGATGGCGCGCGACATCATGGGCGCGGCGGGGATCGTGGATGAGCAGCCCGTCATCCGGCACCTGCTGAACCTCGAGACCGTCATCACCTATGAGGGCACCCACGACATCCACACGCTGATCATCGGGCGGGATATCACCGGCCTCGACGCCTTCGTGTAACTCTTCGGAGGGGCCTCAACGGCCCCCTCCGAGACCTCCTCCGGGAAGTTGCGCGGGCCAAGCCCGCGCTCGGAGTGCTTCGGTCAGGAACGCGCGGTCTGGAAAGCCTGGGCATCAGCTCGAACGCCCGGCGTGTCGGATGGACGCTCGGCGCCTCCACGCTGGTGCCGGTTGGAAGCCGGCAGCGGGTGTGCTATAAGGGGCCCCGATGCCGGGCGACACGCCGTTCCAGGCGGGTGAGCCGGTGCTCCTCATCGACGAGCGCCGCGGCAAGCGCCACCTCGTCGTGCTCCGCCCGGGCGTCGCCTTCCATTCCGACCGCGGATACATAGGCCACGACGCCCTCATCGGGGCGTCCGACGGCACGACGGTCAAGAGCTCGATGGGGACCGCGTTTCTGGCCCTCCGCCCCACCCTCGGCGAGTACGTGCTGGAGATGCCGCGGGGGGCGCAGGTGATCTATCCCAAGGATCTGGCCACCATTTGCTTCTTCGCCGACATCGGGCCGGGGCAGGTCGTCTGCGAGGCCGGCCTGGGCTCCGGCGCGCTCACCCTGGCCCTGCTCCGGGCGGTCGGGCCGAGCGGGCGGGTCATCTCCTACGAGACGCGCGAGGAATTCGCCCGGCGGGCGTGCCGGAACATCGAGGCCCGGCTCGGCGACGGTTTGCCGCTCACGGTGCGGATGCAGGACGTCTACGCCGGCATCGAGGAGCGGGCCCTGGACCGGGTCCTTCTCGACCTGCCGGAGCCCTGGCGCCTGGTCGAGGCGGCGGCCACGGCGCTCCGGGCCGGCGGCATCTTCTGTGCCTACGTGCCCACGCTGCCCCAGGCCCAGCAGACACACGAGGCGCTTGCCGCCCATCCCGCGTTCGCGCTGGCCGAGACCTTCGAGACGCTCCTCCGGCCGTGGCACATCGCCGGGCTGTCGGTCCGTCCGGCTCACCGCATGGTGGCCCACACGGGCTTCATTACCCTGGCCCGTCGCGTCCTGCCGCGGGCGGGCGGCGCGCGGGTCGCGCCGCCCGCGCCGGACGAGCCGGAGGAGCCGGAGCCGGCCTAAGTCGAGGCCTCCCCCGAGGATCGTAGCGGCGGCAAGAGCCGCCGCTCGGAGCGGGACATGCCGCGCTGGGTGGTTAACCAAGAGCGCGAGAGCCGTACCCCGCGGATCTTTGACGGCGCCGGAGGGAGGGCACATGCTCGACTCCTACTTCAAGATCCGGGAGCGCGGCACGACGGTGGGCACCGAAGTGCTGGCCGGGGTCACCACCTTCATGGTGATGGCCTACATCATCTTCGTGAACCCGGCCATCCTCTCGTTCGCCGGCGTGCCGGCTCTCCAGGGGCAGGGCCCGCCGTTCCAGCCGACCCTCGCGGCCACCTGCCTGGTGGCGGCGGTGATGACGGCGGCGATGGGCCTGGCCAGCAACTACCCGCTGGCCATCGCCTCCGGGATGGGACTCAACGCGGTCGTCGCCTTCCAGCTGATCGCGGGCTACAAGCTGCCGTGGCCGGCAGCCATGGGCGTCATCGTCCTGGAGGGCGTGGCGATCACGATCCTCGTGCTGACCGGCTTCCGCGAAGCGGTGATGAACGCCATCCCGCTCTCGCAGAAGCGGGCCATCTCGGTGGGCATCGGGCTGTTCATCCTCTTCATCGGCCTCGTGAACGGGGGGGTGGTGAAGCCGGGCACCGGGATCCCGGTCACGCTCGGCTCGCTGAGCGACCTGCGGGTGGGGGTCGCCGTGGTCGGGCTCTTCGTCACCATCTTCCTCCTCGCCCTGCGGGTCCGCGGCGCCCTGCTGCTCGGGATCGTGCTCACCACCGCGCTGGCCGTCGCGCTGAATCTTGTCAGCGGCGGCAACATCTGGACGCTGCCCGGGGTGGCGGTCGTCCCGACCCAGATCGTCGCCTGGCCCGACTTCTCGACGCTCGGCCGGGGGCTGAACTTCGAGGTGTTCACGCGCCTGGGCGTCCTGACCGCGCTCCTCGCCATCTTCTCGATCATGCTCTCCGACTTCTTCGACACGATGGGCACGGTGGTCGGGATCGGCGCCGAGGCCGGGTGGCTCGACCAGAACGGCCGCCTCCCGCGCCTCAAGCGGGTGCTGGTGGTCGACTCGCTGGCCGCCGTCGCCGGGGGCCTCGGCAGCGCCTCGTCGGCCACGACCTACATCGAGTCGGCGGCGGGCGTCGGGGTCGGGGGGCGGACCGGACTGACCTCGGTGGTGGTGGCGGTCTGCTTCCTGCTGGCGCTCTTCTTCGCGCCGCTGGCCGCGATCGTGCCCCCCGAGGCCACGGCGGCGGCCCTCGTCGTCGTCGGCTATCTGATGTGCACCATCGTCCGCGAGATCCCGTTCGGAGACGTCGAGGAGGGGCTGCCCGCCCTCCTGACGATGACGCTGATGCCGTTCAGCTACTCGATCACCAACGGCATCGGCGCCGGATTCATCGCCTATACCTTCATCAGGGTCGTCCGCGGCAAGGCCGACGAGGTGCATCCCATGATGTACGCGGCCGCCCTCGCCTTCGTCCTCTACTTCGCGTTGCGCTGATCCGCGGTCCAGCCGGCGTCCCGAACGTGGCGAGGCCCGGGGGCGTGTGGTAGGCTAAATCGCTATGGCGATGATGAGCTGGATGCGGCAGAGCTCTCGGTACTTCCTCGCCTTCGTCGTGATCACCTTCGTGGCGAGCCTCGCGTACTTCGGCGCGACTCAGGATCGTGGCGGGACCACGGCGGTGGCGACGGTGAACGGCGAGGAGATCTCGGCGACCGCGTACGAGCGGGCCTACCGATCCACGGTCGAGCAGTACCGTCAGGTCTTCAAGGAGCGCTTCAGCGAGGACCTCCTGCGCTCGCTGCGGGTCCAGGATCAAGTGGTCGATCGGCTGGTGACGGACCGCCTGATCCAGCAGCAGGCCGACCGGGAAGGCCTCCGCGTCTCGGACGAGGAGCTGGCCGAGGAGATCATGCGCATCAGCGCCTTCCAGACGGGCGGGCGCTTCTCGCGTGAACAATATCTCCGGGTCCTCGGCCGGGTCCAGCTCACCACCGCCGCCTTCGAGCAGGACGTCCGGTCCGAGCTCCTCCAGCGGAAGGTCCGGGCCCTCGTCACGGAAGGCGCCAAGGTCTCCGACGCCGAGCTGCGGCTCTACTGGGAGACGCAGCACGAGGGTGTCCGGGCCATCTACCTCCTGGTGACGCCCGAACCCTTCGTGGCGGGAATGGCGGTGACCGACGCCGAGCTCGAGACGTACCACAAGGCCCATCCCGCGGAGTTCACGCGGCCGGAGCGCCGGCGCGTCCTGGCGGCCCTGTTGCCGACGGCGAGCGTGTCCTTCCCGGCCGTGACGGACGCCGACGTCGAGGCGGCCTACAAGGAGCGGCGCCAGGAGTACGACCAGCCCATGCGGCTCAAGGTCGCCCACATCCTGGTGCGGGTCCCCAGCGTCGGCGGGAGCGAGGCCGAGGACCGCGCCAAGGCCAAGGCCGAAGAGGCCCTCCAGCGCGTCCGGGCCGGAGCGGACTTCGCCCAGGTGGCCCGTGACGTCTCCGAGGATACCGCCACCGCCCCGCGAGGTGGGGAGCTCGGGCCCGTCGCCCGCGGAGAGCTCGTCCCCCAGTTCGAGCAGCTCGCCTTCAGCCTCAAGCCCGGCGAGATCGGCGGCCCCGTGCGCACGCCGTTCGGCTACCACGTGATCAAGGTGCTCGACATCGTGCCGGCCTCGAAGAAGGAGCTCCGCGAGGTCGCGTCGGCCATCCGGGCCAGCCTCGCCGCCGAAGGGCAGCAGAAGGCCGCGCGGGAGAGGGCCCAGGAGGCCCAGCAGGCCCTGCTGGCCGCCAGGGACTTCGCGGCCGAGGCGCGGCGCCGGGGCCTCACCGTCCGCGAGGTCGGGCCGCTCGGCCGGACCGATCCGATCGAGGGAATCGGTCGCGCGCGGGAGGCGAGCGAGGCGATCTTCGCGCTGCCGCTCGACGGCGTGAGCGCCCCGGTCAAGGTGTCCGAGGGCTATGTGATCTTCCGGCTGATCGAGCGGGAGGCATCCCGGCTGTTGCCGCTCGCGGAGGTCCGCAACGAGGTCGCGGACAAGGTGCGGCGAGCGAAGGCCCTCGACGCCGCCAAGGCCAAGGCCGGCCAGCTCGCGGACGCCCTCCGGGCCGGCGAGGACCCGCGGGCGCTGGCCACGCGGGAGAGCGTGAGCCTGGGCGAGGCGGCGGCCCACTCGCGGGCCGAGCCGCTGCGCGACGCGGAGCTGGGGCAGGCGCTCGGCTCGCTGGCCCTCGAGCTCCCCGAGGGCGGGGTCGGAGACCCCGTGAGCAGCCCCAAGGGCTTCTACGTCGTGAAGGTCGTCGCCCGCGAGCATCCGGACCCGGCGAAGTTCGAGGCCGCGCGGCGCGAGCTCGAGAAGCAGCTCCTCGAGCAGAAGCGCAACCAGACCTGGGAAGGGTGGCTCGCCGCCGCCCGCGCCCGGGCAAAGATCGAGATCAACCGGAAGGTCCTGCCGCAGAGCCAGGCTGGGTAAGGCGAGGTCCGGCATGCGAGTTCGGAAGACCCACCAGGAGTTTCTGGCCCGCGCCCGGGTGGTGCGGGTGGCCACCGCCGACGCGAAGGGCGTGCCCCACGTGGTCCCGGTCTGCGCCGTCGTCGACGGCGGGCGGGTCTACATCGGCTCCGGTGACGACGCCCGCAAGGTGCAGAACATCAAGGCCAACCCCCACGTCACCGTCGTCGCCGATGACTACTCGGAGACCTGGGACGGCCTGCGAGGCGTGATGCTGGCCGGCACCGCGCGGCTCCACCCCCGCGGCCCGCGCTTCCGCCGGGCCCGCAAGCTCCTCTACACCAAGTACCCGCAGTATCGGTCCGAGGCGGCCCTGGAGGAGGGCGACGCCGTCATCATCGAGGTCACGCCCACCCGCGCCTTCGCCTGGGGGTTCGACTAGCCTCGGCCGCGGCGCCGCCAGG